>NZ_JAVDPZ010000035.1:0-35437 GCF_031453995.1 Nitrobacter vulgaris
TAACACTGCTAACAAAACATGCGTATCACTCCGTCTTAGAAGGATCGAAATCCATCTGAGCACATGCATTCCGTTGCTCCGTCAGACCTTCATGCGCGAACTGTAAATTAGAACGATTCGATGCACTAACTGGTTACCATAATCCAGAAGTACCTTTACTCAACACCGGCCGTAAAGATTATATCGCTATTCCGATGAGTGATGTCACCTTCGAATGCCCTTATCGCCAGGGCTATCCCTGAAAGTAGGGCTTATTCTTCGGTCGCTGACGGAAGTGGAGCCATCGTGTGGGTGCGAGTATGTCGTCAGGAGTCGGGGCAAATCGCGCGCTGTTCCACGCTGCTTACGAAAGCATACGCTCCTGCATACCGGCGGGTAACACAATCCGAACACAGATCCTGGTTTGCTATCTGTTAATGAGTGCCATCACGGCGGCTCTCGGATTCTACGCCATGCAAAGCATCAAGCACGCTGGCGGTCTTGTTGCCAAAACATTCGACGAATCTCTGATGTCGATCAACTACGCACGGGCAGCGGCCGCAGACTTCTCTAAAATGCGCGCAGTCGCCTCCCGGCGACTGGGGATTCTCGACCTTCAGGCGCGCACCGAGCTTGATAAAAAAATTACCAGGCTTGAAAGTACCTTTTACGACGATCTGAATATCGCCGCCGAACGGTCTCAGTCCCCCGGCGCGACTGATGCGGTCACAAAGGTACGCAAAGCCGTCAGTGAATGGGCCACGCTGTATAGCAACGGCGGCAAAGTACCTGATGTGAATAACCGCGCCATCTATGTCGACCGCCTGGATGGCTACGCGAAGACCGTTGACCAGCAGATTGATCTTTTGATCAACCACACTGCTGGCGACGGCTTTTTGTTCCGCCAACGAGCTCTGTCCGCGATTGATCGTGACTTGCATTTCAATCTCGGCGCTATCGCCATCGCGCTTCTTCTCTCCGGATTCGTCACTTGGCTGTTAAGCCGCCGTATTATTGGGCAGGTTGCTGTTGCCTCCAAAGCCGCACGAAGCATCGCGGCGGGCGAGCTCGATGTTAACATCCCCAGGGGAGGAGCCGACGAACTCGGTACGTTAATCGCCGCGATGAGCGTGATGCGAAATAATATTAAAGATATGGTTGGGCGTGAAATCGCTCAGCGGAGGTCCGCACAAGCGCGTTTGACCGATGCGCTTGAAAATTCCCGCGAAGGCGTCGTTCTTCTTCATCCTGACGGAAAGATCGCGCTGGCCAACTCCCGCTCAAGCGAATTTCTTGCCAGTGCACCGGAGCTTCTCCGGTTCGACTCGCTAGACACATTCAAGATTGCGTTTCCCTCAACTGGCCCGGCGCTCCTCGCGAACGACGACCCCACAGGCGAAGCGTGTTTACCGGACGGTCGGTGGCTGCGCGTCAGCCGTAGCAAGACCCAGGAAGGCGGCGAGATCGTAGTTTTCAGCGACATCACAGCCTTAAAGAGGCAGGAAGAGCAACTCTACGAGACCAACCGAAGACTCGATGCCGCTCTCGACAACATGTCGCAGGGTTTGTGTCTGTATGACAACGATGGTTGCCTGCAAGTCGTCAACCGTCGTTTCTGCGAGATTTTCCGCATTCCTTCCGGCCATGTCCGCGCTGGCATGCAGTTCGAATCTGTTCTGAAGCTGAGCATCATGGCAGGAAATCACGCGGGTCAGACCCTCGATGAACTCGTGGAGTCGTCCATATCGCGCTCGGAGATCGGAAGCTATTTTCAGAGTTTAAGCGATGGTCGCATTATTCGTATCGACCGCCGTTCGACCTCCGATGGCGGATGGCTGGAAACTTGCGAAGACGTCACCGAGCAGCAGCGGGCGGAGACTCAGATCGCTTTTATGGCCCGTCACGATGCCCTCACCCACCTCCCGAATCGTCTGCTGCTGGCGGAGCGGATCGAACAAGCTATTGCCCAAGCCGGACGCGGAGCTGGATTCAGCGTTCTATGTTTGGACCTCGACAACTTCAAACAGGTCAACGACACACTCGGACATCCGATCGGCGACGAGCTGCTTTGTGCAGTCGCCGACAGGCTCCTCGCCTGTGTCCGGGAGATCGATACCGTCGCTCGTTTGGGCGGCGATGAGTTTGCCATCATCCAAGCAGGCACGCGAGACTCTAACGATGTGGAGCGACTTGCACGACGTATCGTTGAATGCATCGGACAGTCTTATGAATTCAACGGACAACGGATTGTCATCGGCTGTAGTATCGGTATCTCGCTGGCTCCTCACGATGGCTCGAATGGCGAAAAGCTCCTGAAGAATGCAGACTTGGCGTTGTATCGTGCCAAAGCTGAAGGTAGCGGCGTCTGGCGGTTCTTTGAAACTGAGATGGACGAAAGTCTACAGAAACGCCGCGCTCTCGAACTCGATCTTCGGGACGCGATGACGAATGGCCAGTTTGAGTTGGTCTATCAGCCAATCTACAATCTCAAACTTGAAAAGATTTGCCGGTTCGAAGCTCTGCTGCGGTGGCGTCACCCGCAGCTCGGCCTCGTGTCTCCCGAAAAGTTCATCCCTGTGGCCGAGGAGATTGGTCTCATTATTCGGCTCGGCGAATGGGTGATTGATCAGGCTTGCCAACAAGCTGCATCCTGGCCAGACGACATCAAGGTCTCAGTGAATGTCTCTTCCGTACAATTCCGTAGCCCGCGCCTCGTCGAGGCTTTCTCATCGGCGCTGATGCACTCGCGGCTACCAGCCGGACGCCTGGAGATCGAGATCACCGAGTCGGTGCTTCTTACGAATAGCACGGAAACCATGGCGACCCTGCACAAGCTCCGGTCGCTTGGCTTACGGATCGCAATTGACGATTTCGGGACGGGATATTCTTCTTTGAGCTACCTGCAGAGTTTTCCCTTCGATAAGCTCAAGATTGATCAATCGTTCGTCCATGACTTGACCTCGACGGAAGGGTCGAAGCTGATCGTTCGCGCTATCGTGAGCCTTGGAAAAAGCCTCGGCATGCAAATCACTGCCGAAGGCGTGGAGAACATCGCCCAGTTTGATCAGGCCGCCGCTGAAGGCTGCGATGAAGTGCAAGGCTTTTTTCTCAGCAAACCGGTATCGGCACCCCAAGTCTCGTCCGTGATTCGCAAATTTGAGAGGCGGCGTGGTACTTCGCGTTCATCGCGGAAGCTCGGCAAGCTCACGACTGCAAGTGGCTTTTCACGCTGATCGCGCAGCTTGCAACGAAACGATGCTCCCGAAGATATGGGGCCGATGGGCCGTCTAGTATCTACCGGACGTCAAGCTGACGAACCGCGGTGGTCTCTCGCTCAACCGGTTCCGTTCTCGCAAATCATGCCTTGAGTCCTGCGCCCCCCCGAGCAAAGCGCTTGCGGATACGTGACAGCAATCCGTCGCAGACGTCGCGATAGGCCTGCATACGCTGCTCGCGGCTGCCCTCGACATTGGTGGGATCCGGCGTCGGCCAGTATTCGACATCGGCTGCAATCGTCCGCGTCAATTCCAGCGCCTTGTGATGGGCTTCCGGTGACAGCGTGATGATGAGATCGAAGTTGAGACCTTCCCAGTCCTCGACTTCTTCGAACGTCATCGGCCGGTGCTTCGCGATATCCTGGCCCAGTTCGGCCATCACGGCGACGGCGAACGGATCGAGTTCACCGGTCCGGACACCGGCGGATCGTACATAGAGCGTTCGCGGAAACATGTGCTGCAACAGGCTCGCCGCCATCGGCGAGCGCACGCTGTTATGCGCGCAGGCGAACAGCACCGACTGGGGATTGTCCACGCGCGCCGGCGCGGCCATGCGCTCAGGCCACTTTCGTTTCGCGCGCGCCCTCCGCGCAACCATCACGCAGGTATCGCGACAGCGACAGATGTTCCGCCATTCGGATCATGCGCCACCCTTCCAATGCAAGACGGAGATCAGCGTGAACAGCCGCCGCGCGGTCTCGAAATCGACGCGGACCTTGCCGCTCAGTCGCTCCTGAAGCGTGCGTGAACCTTCGTCGTGAACACCGCGTCGGCCCATGTCGATGGCTTCGATCTTGTCCGACGTCGCGGTACGGATCGCCTGATAATAGCTGTCGCAGATCATAAAGTAGTCTTTCACGATCCGACGAAATGGGGTCAGGGACAACAGGTGCGTCACCACCGGCGCGCCGTCTTCGCGCCTGATATCGAACATCAGGCGGTTGCCGGTGATCGCGATGTGCAGCGTGAACGGGCCACCTTCCGCGCCTTCCGGCGCGAACAGATTCTTCTCGACGAGATCGTAGATCGCGATCGCCCGCTCGTGTTCGATATCCGGCCCGGAACGCCCGATCGAATCCTCATCGAGCGTGACCGCCACGATACAATTGCGAGAATCATCCTGGGGTGAGTCCTGGCTCATCGCCTGCTGGTCCAATTCCAACATTCGCATCCCGTTTCGGCGCGATGAGAGGCGGATGTCAAATTCGCTCCACTAGTTGAGACGCACTCCGACCGAGCGGGCGTGGGCGTCAAGGCCCTCGGCCTTGCCCAGGGTCATCGCCGCCGGCCCCAGCGCCTTCAACTGGTCCGGTCCGCATTTCAGGATTGATGTTCGCTTCATGAAATCAAGCACGCCAAGGCCCGATGAGAACCGCGCCGAGCGTGCCGTCGGCAGCACATGGTTGGAGCCGCCGACATAATCGCCAATCGCCTCCGGCGTGTGGGGGCCGAGAAAGATCGCGCCAGCATTTCGGATTCGCGTGGCGAGGCTTTCGGGGTCGGCTGTCATGATCTCCAGATGCTCCGCGGCAATGGCATCCGCCAGCGTCACCGCTTCATCGAGGCTCTTTACCAGAATGATGGCGCCGTAATTGGTCCATGAGGCGCGCGCGATGTCCGCCCTCGGCAGTGTTGCAAGTTGCGCCTCCACGGCACGCTCGACGTCGGCGGCAAGCGTCTCGCTGTCGGTGATCAGGATCGACTGCGCGTTGGCATCGTGTTCCGCCTGCGCCAGCAAGTCAGCAGCGATCCAGTTTGCATTACCGGTGTCGTCGGCGATGACAAGAACTTCCGAGGGACCAGCGATCATGTCGATGCCGACCCTGCCGAATACCTGGCGCTTCGCGGCGGCGACATAGGCGTTGCCCGGTCCCACGATTTTGGCTACCGGCGCGATGGTCGCGGTGCCGTAGGCGAGAGCAGCGACCGCCTGCGCGCCGCCGACGCGGTAGATTTCGGAGACACCGCCAAGCCGCGCCGCCGCCAGCACCAGTGGATTGATCTTGCCCTCTGGCGAGGGCACGACCATGACAACGCGGGCGACACCGGCGACCCTGGCCGGCACCGCGTTCATCAGCACCGACGACGGATACGCCGCGGAGCCGCCCGGGACGTAAAGTCCGACCGCCTCGATCGCAGTCCAGCGCGAGCCGAGCTCGACGCCGAGCGCGTCGGTGAAATGGTCGTCCTTCGGCAGTTGGCGGCGATGAAAAATCTCGATCCGATCGCGCGCCAGTTTCAGCGCGTCCAGCGTCGCCGTGTCGCAAGCCTCCGCGGCGGCGTCGATCTCGGCGGCCGTGAAGCGGAGTCCTGCGGCATCAATGGAAAGCCGGTCGAACCTGCGGGTCGCCTCGATCAGCGCCGCATCGCCGCGTGCCGCCACGTCATCGACGATCGCACGGGTGGCCGCCTCGATATCGGCCGAGACCTCGCGCTTGGTCGCGAGAAACGCCCGGAAGCGCGAGGCAAAATCGGCGCTGCGGCTATCGATACGGATCGGCATGGGAATGTTTCCGGCAAGACCTATAGCGTTTTCAAGCGAAGTGGGCACCGGCTCGCATGAAGAAAACGCGTCGAATCAAAATCATAGAGCCCCGCTTCCGAGTCCATCAGAAGCGGAAAGGCTCTCATGGAGCGAACCCGCTCTCGGGTACAGCGCTCAATGGCGCGGCCTCAAATCGCCGTCAACCCTTCGAGACACCTGACGCCTGATTCAACGTTAAAAACTGACTTGTCTTCATCCTTGATCGAGGATGATCGTGCCCGAAACCGGTTGGCACGAGCCCGCTCCGGCGGCGCGAAGCTGGCGGGAACGGTAAAAATCGGATCACCGTTCGCTGATCCGCTCGATCGAAGCCCCGCACGCCGACAGTTTTTTCTCAAGCTGCTCGAAACCGCGGTCGAGGTGGTAGACGCGGTTGACCACGGTCTCCCCTTCGGCGGCAAGTCCCGCAATCACCAGCGACACCGAGGCTCGCAAATCCGTCGCCATGACCGGCGCCCCGCGCAGCGTCCCGATGCCATCGATGGTGGCGGTTTCGCCGTCCAGATGAATGCGTGAGCCGAACCGCGCCAGCTCCTGCACGTGCATGAAGCGGTTTTCGAAAATTGTCTCGGTGATATGGGACGTTCCCTTGGCGCGCGTCATCAATGCCATGAGTTGTGCCTGAAGGTCGGTCGGAAATCCCGGAAACGGCGCGGTGGAGACCGTGACCGGATTGATGCCGACGCCGTTGCGTGCGACCCGAATACCCTCATTGTTCGGCGTGATGACAACGCCCGCATCGGTCAGCACATCGAGCGCCGACTGCAACAGCTCCGGCCGCGCGCCGCGCAGCAGCACCTCGCCGCCGGTCATCGCCACCGCCATCGCATAAGTGCCGGTCTCGATCCGGTCGGGCAGCACGGTGTGCCGTGCGCCAGCCAGCCTGCCGACGCCCTCGATGACGATCCGCGGCGTGCCCGCCCCGGAAATGCGCGCGCCCATTTTATTGAGACAATCCGCGACGTCGGCGATTTCCGGCTCGCAGGCCGCGTTGGTGATGATGGTGGTGCCGTTCGCCAGCGTTGCCGCCATCAACGCAACATGGGTACCGCTTACGGTCACCTTGGGAAATTCCACTTCGGCGCCCGTCAGGCCGCCGGGCGCGCTGGCGATCACATAGCCGCCGTCGATCGCAATCCTGGCGCCCAGTTTTTCCAGCGCCATGATCAGGAGATCGACCGGACGGGTGCCGATGGCGCAACCGCCGGGCAATGACACCCGGGCCTCATGCATCCGTGCTAGGAGCGGCGCAATCACCCAGAAGCTGGCCCGCATCCTCGAGACCAGTTCGTACGGCGCGGTGGTGTCGATGACGTTCGCGGCCGAAATGTGCAGGGTCTGTCCCTGATATTCGTGATCGCCCGAGCGCTTGCCCGCCGACATGATGTCGACGCCGTGGTTTCCGAGGATACGCTGCAACTGCGCAACGTCCGCAAGCCGCGGCACGTTGTCGAGGATCAGCGTCTCCTCGGTCAGCAGCGCGGCGATCATCAAAGGCAGCGCCGCGTTCTTTGCGCCAGAAATCGGAATGGTGCCGTTGAGCTTGTTGCCACCGACGATGCGAATGCGATCCATACCCATTTCCGTTTCTATGGATGAAGTAGAAGAGAAATCGCCCCGCGCTCGAAAGCTTCGCAAATCAGGGCGTTGAGAGGAGCTTACAACCTGTCGGCCGGATGATTTCCTGATGATTTATAGCGTTTTCGAGCAAAGTAGATACCGGTTCGCGTGAAGAAAACGCGTCAAAACAACAAATCTAGAGCTTCGTTTCTGATTCAGTCAGAAGCAAAAAATAGACTAGCTAGAACATCGCGCGGCAAGCGCCATCTCTTCGCGCCTGTCGCGCACCGAAGAGAGCGAGTGGCTTCGGCATCATTCGTCCCGACACTCCGGTTCAGGATCTTCCGCGGAAGCGGCTTGATCGGCTCGTCCGCGGGATTGCGATTTGCGCCGTTTGAGGTTTTCGCGCAGCGCCGCCCTCAGCCGCATCCGACGTTTTCCATTCTCCGCGTCGCGGTCGGTGTCGCGGTTGTCGATCATGGTGTTCCGCTCGGGAGTCCGGATGCGCCCGATCCTCGATCTGGAAGGAGCAGGCGAATTCAACATACATGCCGGCGCGGCTGCCGCAACCAAGCCTTCCACAGGCGCGGTTCGTCCGCCTCGATAGCGATCGCCCTGGCCCGCCCGATTCGCAGCAACGCAGCCGCCTCGGCTTGCGCGCCCTACAGCCTTGTGGCAAGGATCGGCCCGCCTTGTCGGCCATAGGCTGATTCCGCGTTGGGGCTTGCTGCCGTAGCTCAGTGGTAGAGCACTCCATTGGTAATGGAGAGGTCGACAGTTCAATCCTGTCTGGCAGCACCACCCATCCACTTGAATACATTGATTTTGTTGAGAAACCAGCCCTAACTGTATCACGGGACTGTATCACAGCAAGGTCTATGAAGCGCCGAAGAATGCACCTCTATAAGCGGCCAAACTCGAACAACTGGTGGTTCAAAATCAGGGTTTTCCCGAAGACTCGGGAGGCCATGAGCGGAAAACCGGTCCTGATTTTTTCCCAGCATGGCGACGGGTACGCTGACCACCTCACGGCAACACCCTGTGTTGGCGAATTCCTTAATTTCAGTCTTCAAACGTCTGACGATGGCATAGCCGGTCGACGTGGCCGGGACGCTGAAGAACATATCGAGCGGCTGTTCCGGCTCTACGAAGCGGACCCAGTGACGGCAAACAAGCATGACCGGACAGGACTCGCGGGCGTTGCTTATCGGATGATCGTTGAAATGAATTTCCGTGATCCTGGAACGACGGAGCACGTTGCCCGGTTCAAGGCGTTCAATCGTGCCGCCGCTGAAGCCCGACTCGGCCTTGATCATATTCCGCCATTGATCCCGACAAACATTCACGGCGACCGCGCGGTCATTCGCGATCTATTTCCGGGCGATAATCTCACGGATGCCGTCAACGCCTTAGAGGTTGGAAAGCATGATGGACCAATCGAGGCCCGGTATGGCCTCCTAGCAGATTGGGTATTGTTCTCTTACGAACTCCGGCTGACCCCCGACAGCAGGCGCGACTTTCTGAGGGACGTAGGAAAAGCGGTTATTTACGCCGGATGGCAATTGAAACGAAATTCAGAGGGCGACTTCCGGGACGATCCGCAAGCCGATCGATTTCCGTCCCTCGATAAGGTTGAGATAATCCGGCCTCGCATGACTTTCGCCGATCTCGTGTCCGGATGGGCAAAGGAAGCTAAGGCTAGAGGCCTTTCTGATCGAACCATCAACGAGCTTTATCCGCAGGCCATCGAACGCTTTAAGGTTTATCTCAAGCACGACAATCCGGCCAAAGTTACTGAGGACGATATCGTCGCCTATAAAGCTGAACGACAAGACAGGGTGACAGCAAAAACGTGGAAGGATGCCGATCTACCCCCGATCAAGGCCATTTTCGGATGGGCTGTGAAAAACCGGAAGCTCCCGTTCAATCCCGCCGCCGGGGTCAAAGGCGAGCGCGTGAAGCGCAAACGATCACGCCCCCCGTGGTTTAGCGACGATGAAGCTAGATTGATCTTCACGGCCGCACTGGCCTATCAGGGGGGTGAGAAGGAAAGCCCCAAGACAGCCGCTGCGAAGCGATGGGTGCCGATCTTATTAGCCTACAGCGGTGCCCGGCTGGGAGAAATAGCCCAGCTACGAAAGAAGGACGTTACCGAGGAGGCCGGGTACCGCGTCATCAAAATCCTGCCTGAAGCCGGAACGGTCAAAGGGGGTAAGTTTCGGGTCGTCCCCCTTCACGCTCACATCATAGAACTTGGCTTCCTCGAATTTGTCGAGGCATCAGCCGATGGCGCATTGTTCGTTACGTCAGACGATAGCGGCAAAGCGACCGGTATCAAGGGCGTCAACAAGAGGGTCACGACCTTTATTCGGGGCATCATCAAAGAGCCTGTTCAACCGAGTCATGGCTGGCGGCACCGGTTCAAGGCCGTCGCCCGCAACTTAGGCCTTGACCAGCGGGTGGTTGAAGCCATCCAAGGCCACGCTGCGCGAACAGCTGCTGACGACTACGGTGGCGACGTGTCAGTACTCGCAATGACTCACGTCATTAAAGCCATGCCGAAGATTCTAACTGATCCTCAGCCCGGTCCCTCAAAAAACTCCGGGACCACGGGCGCAGCCCCGGCAGTTTGCGAGCGAGATTGAGCTCCGGTTTCTACCGATATTCGATTGTTTCCTCGCGCTGGCGCTTACGAGCCGCAAATTGGGCTTTCCTGGCGGCCTCAGCGTTGGTCGCCGCCTCGCGCCGTGCGATCGCTGAAGCAGCTTCCTCAGCCTCCCTTGCCACCCTAGCGGCCTCTTCTGCGGCGGCAATCTTAGTATCATACTCAAGAAGCTGATCGGGGTTGATCTCTCTGCACCAAGCCTCAGCCTCGGCAAGACTCGATTCAAGGTCCGCGATATGGGTGCGGATTCGGTCGCGGTTGTCGGTGGGTTGTCGTGGCCGTGCGGCTAGATCGGCTTCAATCGATGCGAGACGCTTACGGGCATCCGATATGGCGTCGCGTAGGTTTATCACTTCAGAAAAGGCCCGATTGCGCTCTATGGCTTCGGACCGGACTTGATTGATCGTTTTCATTACCGCGCTGTCCCTTTGCGAGCGGCTGCGATTTCATCCATCATCTGGGCAGTTTTGCCGGTCATGCGTTCGCGGACGGCAGACCAATCCGAGGGAAGCGACCGGCTGCGGGTTTCGGCAATTTCTTGCTTCATCTCGGCTGTCAAATTCCGGCTCGGTTTACGATGATCGTTCTTGGAGGCTGTCTCCGGCTCTGAAACGAAGGAACGGACGAAATCCGGCAAGCTGATCGATCCTTGCGGCAAGGAGATCATGCGGTGGGAGTCTAGGCGACCGATTGCCTCGGTGAGCATCTTCCGGAATGCCTCAGGCGTCGGCCTGAGACCCTTCCGATCGCATTCGTCGGCCAATACATCTTCAAGGGCCTGCATCACGCGGCCTCGCGGCGCAAACCACCGATCAGGTATCGCCGGATTACGCTGGAACGGTTGGGTGCGCTGGCGTCATCCTTTGTTGCTTGGGCGTCGAGTGCTTTGAGGAGTTTCTGCGGCAAGGCGAGAGAGACCCTGACCATGGGGGAGTAGGTTAAATCAGTGAGATCAGACATGTAGTTTTTCCTTCAAACACGAAAAAACCCGCCGCCTTGAAAGGCGCGGGCTGGGGTAGAAATGAAAAAGACCGCCTTAAGGCGGTTCGGTTCAGATTGTGTATGGTACAGTGGCGATATTACCTACTTAATACCACGCATATGATGATTCCGTCAATAAACTTATAGTTGTAAATATCACCACATAATAATAAAATGCTCTTTATACGGGAAGCAAGGGGCGAGGCGGCAAACGATAGTTTGGAATATTGCATTTCTACTTCTGTATTCTTTTCGAGCGCTGGCATGGTGGCAACCAATAGTATGGTCCTGCCCCTGAGATCAATCTAGAATCGCCTCAGCGGACTGCTCTGTGTTGTCGCGTCTGATGTAGTTTTCAGCGCGTGATCCAGCCGACTTCCTCCGCCTCATGACGAGTATTCCAAAATTCGCTTGCACGCTCTTTTGCCTCATCCGAAATCGTAGCGACGGCAGCCGTGGAAGGCTGGGATTTACAGAGCGGGTTTACGCACTCGATGTGAGCCCTGTCCCTAATCCTATCCAGCTCCGGGTTGCGGTCGCGCTCCGACCAAAGATTCGGTTGCTCACCGCAAAACGGACAGGGGAGTAGTTTGCTCATTTCAACCTCGACGGGTGCCTCGTAGTTAGTATCGCGAAGGTCTCCGAGGTTTCAAAAAAAGAAACCCGCCACGGGGGAATGGCGGGCTCTTTTCCGGGGGTGGAAGCTGGGGGGACTTCCACAAGGTTTAATCTTCTCACCTCCTTGTCGTTCCTATTGGGCCGCTGGGCCACGGCCTTGTGAACAAAGCCCCCTGGCGCCAGTGTCTTTCCACGAGGCCTAAACGCACCCCGCCAAACGGTGGTCCGGGCTTGTCGCGACGGGCGGCTAGAAGGAATCGGCGAGGGCGATTTCCCTTTTCAACTCATCAATTCGGCGCTGCGCCTCCTGATGGGTAAGGCGGAAATCGAACATCCGCTCCTGGTAGGCTTCCAAGGCTAACATCCTGAGGGTCACGGCTTGGTCGGGGCTCATGGTCATGTGTTCTGGGAGACGGGACATTTTCTGAGGCTCGGCTTCATTTTGCGCTTGAAGTGTGTTCCCTATTTGTTCTTTATAGATCGGCCATGGACATCAATCAAGCCCGACTGAAACAGAACATCGCCCGCATTCGCCGAGACATCAGGAAAACTTCCCGCGAGATGCAGGCGCTGTTGGATGCCGAGCTCGACTGCACGGGTGCGGCGCGGGTCCTGGTGCACCTCCAGAACGATCTGAGACTTTACCTGGAGAAACTGGAATGTGGGATTCAGAGGGGGGAAGGCTCGCACCCAGCGCCAACGTCGCGGCCAGGAGAGGCGTCGTAATCGGGGGGCCGCTCAGTTACCTGCATCTACACCCGGCAATCTGCTTCCTACGGCGGAAATGGCTGACAGTTCAGCACGACTAGCGCGCCGTTCGGCCTCCTAAGGGCGCGGAAGCACGGGGTAAAAAGCGGACGCTCCGGTTCGGGGGTGGTTTGATGCTGTCTGAAATCCCGTGGTATGCGGCTTTCCACCCGGCCATCCAACCGTCCATCCACCCGGCTTTGATCTTGAGCAAATGAGCATGTCGGCAATGCCACGATCGCGAAAGCGAAGATCATCTTGCATAAGGCGCTCATGATCTAAGAATACCGACCCGGGGCATGTGTTCCAGCGATGACCCCTCTGCGGCCCCTAAGATCCTCGCTGGTGCGTTTTTAGGTCTGGCTGCTTTGATGGCCCTATACCCGTATACGGTATCGCATCGGTGGACAACGTCGCGGCAAAGAAAGGCGTTGGAAAGGGCCGGCTAGCTGTAGATGTCCCGGCAGTCTTAGTTCCTGCCGGGTCATTGTTTCGCCAGACCGCTAACTTTAGGACCGAGTCCTAAAACCGTGGATCTTCGTGGTAGTGATACCACTCTTCTCCCACCGCTCGCTTTTGCTGGGATCGTTGATTGTCATTGTTCGCCACTTCCGGAAGCACAGGCTCGTCACTGTCACCTTCCTCCGGAGCTACATAGTAGTAGGAATCCGGCGACACGATATCCTCGTCCATATCTCTGAGGAACGAACACAACGATCTCGCGTATAGTTCTTGCCTGGCTTGTAGTCTGATGTGACGGTCATAGGCGATCTCTATTCGACGCCAATGAACACCGTCCTTCACCAAATTCCAGAATCGAACTGATGCACCTCTATCGACGCCACGACCCCTAGGATGCTCTTCATCACCGGTTTCTTTAGGTTGCGCGGCCAGCATTCTTTCTAACGACTGGTAAGCTCCGTGTTTCGACACCGGCTTGCTAGAGTTCTCCGGCTGAGCTTTTTCATCTATGCCGGAAGACGCCGAAGGCGCGTCACTCTCAGCATTATGCGCGCTGCCCCGACGACAGTTCGGGGATTCTTTTATATTTGGACAATCATATTGGGCGTTACATTGGGCGTTAGGTTGGACATTAGGCTTCTTCCTGAGCAGTTCGCTTACTGCTTCCTGAGAAGTACCTACTTCTTCCTGAGCAGCACCTACTTCTTCCTGAGAAGTACCCTTGTCGTCCTCCGCGACACCCCCTTGTCGGTTAGAACCACATTCCGTGTCGCTTTCACGGACACGCCGTTGCGCTCTGTTCGAACGGGCAGCCCGTCGTGGCGCGCTCTCTGACACGGTGGAATCATCACCCACTTCGTCCTTGTCTCGCGACTTCCATTCCTCACGAGCCTTCTTAAGTTCTTTCAAAACCGATTCGGCTTTCAACATATTTAGGCGGTAAGAATTATTCCGTTTTGAGCCATCCACAGTCATCCAATCGCGTTTGATCTTATCGATCGTTTTGGCGACCATGGAAGAGCTAAAGCCGTAGACATGTTCAAGATATTTGTATGTTGGGAATGAGTACCCTTCTTCTTTGTTGAAGTGATCGGCAATCACCCCTGCTATTGCCCGTTCTCCGGAAGTGAATTCATCAGTGAAATCGATGGCGCGGCGAAAGCGACTCACGTTTACTTCAATCTTGCTTTTCTCAGTATTTTCGTGCATTCTTCAATCTCAGTTTTGGTTGTCGAATAGTCTCACCTAGGCCGCTTTCCAGAGCGGCCTTTGGTGTGTCTGGGGTGGTGTTAGGTGCGACGTTGCTTACGCCGATTCTGCGATCTGCATTTTGTCCAGCATGTCGTTGATCGCCCGGCGAACTAGGTCGGACCGCGATATTTTCAGCCGGAGTCGGGCCTCATCGATCCGACCCATCAAGTGACTGTTTAAGCGGACCGAAAGAAACGGCTTCGCAGCGTCCGCATCGTAGAAGAAGCGCGACAAGTTATTTTCTCCTCGTAGTGTGTTTCGGTGTGAAGTGTGACGGTTGATGATGGTGCGGGCTTGCACCTAATGAGTCCATTCGAAACCCCGCACCCGCACGACCGTTCTCACTTTCCCCAGTCCGCCGCTTTCCGCTCCGGAGAACACCCCCGAAAAACAGAGGGTAAGTGCCCGGTAGCAGAACCGATTATCCGAAAACAATTGTAATTATTACAGTAACTTAAGTAGCGGTTTACGGCCTTTTTTTGGGAGTCGGGTGGGTCCTTCCTGGCAGAGTTGTTGGATCGACCGTGGCCTACCCAAGAGCGGATTTTTTCGGTCTCATGAGGCATCGGCCAGCGACGAAAGTAGAACATACCATGGCCAGTGTTCGCCATACGCTCTCCAACAGAGCGCTCTGACGTGACGATGTGATGGGCTTAGAGATGACCGGTGGCAAATGCTCGATCGATATCGACCCGGCTAGAACCTGATCGAAGCCATTGCCGAATCCATCCTGGGATGGCCATCGATTCAATATCGAGCAACCTCATCGGATCAGTATCAAGGCACCGAAGTGCCTCCCATAACTGGTCGATAGCTTTCCGTAAACGTGACTGGCTGACCGAAACAAGACAAAGATCACCGTCGCACGATCTAGCAATGTGTTGACCGGTTTTCACGTCATACTCGCCTTCGTAACCTCGATACTCGAATTTCATTTCGTTAATTCCATAGTTGCGACTGGCCTCATCAAACAAACCCTGCGTCGGTGTGTCCATGAGCATTTGTTAGCTTTCATGCAAAAGGGGTCGCCAGCCCTGAGAAAAACTGACGACCCCATCCACACCACCACCGCTTAAGTGTATTCGCTCTCGCTTTCGTGGGTGCGCCAGTTCATCGACTCGTCGATGCGACGCTGCACCAGAAGGGCCAGTGCTTCCGGATCATGTGATCCACCATTAATGTGAATCGCGACGTTTCCATTGCGACCACCGCCTCCGAGACTCGCATCGCCATTCGGGATAACACCCGGAACATTCTTGACGGCCTCAGCTGGCGGGACGTTTTGAATCGATGGGCGGCGGATCATGAGTCGATTAGCGTTGCGCCAACTAGTCTTGACGCTATCGCCATCGTTGCCGCTCAACATTTCGAGTTGCAATTGCCCATTGACCATTCGGGTCCTGCCTGTCGCAAGGCCAACATGGCCACCGGGTTGGTCAGGACCACGGCCATTCGGCTGTAACGCAACATCGCCACGACTGACGTTAGCGGGATTGATGCCAGTCCCCCAACGTTGGAATGAATTAGCAACAGCGCTTCCGCTGCCAATAATTCCGGCTTCCCGTAAAGAGGCATTTACGAAACGGCTGCACCATGCGTTAGCAGAACCGATCACGTCATGTTTCACGAAGTTTGTAAGGTCAGCGCGGTCCCGATATTCGTTTTTGCCAATGAATTGGCTTGCTACGGCAACCGGGTCCTTACCCATGATACCGGACGATGATAGCTGACGCTGATAACCGGCAACGGCAGTTGGCCAGTTTTTGTTCAGGCCGCTCGGATCATTAGCTGCCCCTATCGGTGCATACCGGTCTCCCATTTTTTCAAGGTCACCACCGGCAGCCCGATAGCTTTTCGCAACCGTGCGGGCAGCTGCGTTAATCCCATCATCAAGGCTCGCAAAGCCTTGTTTGGTCCGGAAGCCTGTCTCCGGATTCAACAATCCAGCGACGTTATTGAAGCGGACATTTCGACCACGGCCCGTTTCGTGCGCAATTACGGCTCCTAGCAATTCGGGTGGAATACCGTTCGACTTTGCCGCTGCTGCGATCTGAGCGGACTTGCCTGCCAATACGGTACCGGCAAACATTTTGCCGTAGGCGTCACTGTTTAACCCGCTACCAGCGTAGCTCGCAGGCGTTGCGCCGGGGCTATTGAAGGACTGAGCGGCTTTCTGTGAGGTTGGACTCCATCCTCCGGAAGCACCACCGGTCGAGCCTTCGGTCCATGAGCCGGAAGCGCCATGGCTGCCACCTAGAGTGGCAAGGCCGATCCAGCCCCGCACCGTGTTGATGATCGATAAGGCTACATTCTTGATCGAATCCACGATGCTCACGAACACCGCAAATAGCTTGTCCGCAACGAAGTCCAGAACTCGTTTGATACCGAAAGCGAGCGCTGTAAGCCCAAGCGCAAGCCGCGCGAATGGATTCAGACTGGCCAGCGTGAACATGAGGCCGCTGAAGATAGACAACGCGGACAAGAGCGGCGACAAGAGCGCCAAGGTAACCACAAGGCCCGTCAGCTTCGCAGTGAGGCGGCCAAGTCCTTCGGGATCGTTCGAGCTACCCGCTATGATCCGGATCGCCTTGAACGCGGTTGCCAAACTCTCCCCGAACTCTCGCATACCACCGGCGAAACCTTTGCCGAACGACCGCCATTTTGCGATCGTTCCCGCGTCAAATTCGCTAGTGAGCGCTTTGACGGCATGCCCCCAGGACTTGAGGCCAAACCCTTCGCGGAGTCCGTCTACAAAAGCGCCGAAATGATCTTTGACGGAGTCGAAGTTGAATCGATCGGCAAGATCAAGGATAGCATCGCTGATCTGATCGAACGCGGTTTCCATTCCCCCGCCGATCTTCTCCCAAACAAGTCCGAAGGCGGCTGCGATTGAAGCCCATCTTCCCTGCATCGAGCCGATTTTCTGAAGTGCTACTTTATCGAGAAATCCCGAATTCTTACTAATATCCTTCAGGACTTCGCGTAGCTTGTCGCGGCCTAGAACCGCCGTCAGCAATTCGTCCATCCATTCACGACCGCCAAGCTGCTTTGCAACTTTCGTTCGCAGCACTTCCGGCATCTGCGCCAGCTGATCTAGGATTTTTAGGTAAGTTTCGACCGGATTGTCTCGCATGGCCTGCGCTATACCGTCGCGACCACCAAAACCGAGCGCCATACTGGCCGACCTGAGGTCTTTTGCCTGTTGCGTATTCCAGCGGGCGGAGTTGGCTCCGGCGACCTGAGAAGTTAGGAACGATAAGAATGTGCCTGCCTTGAACGGCTGGACACCTAGTGAAATATTCGTGCCATTGATGGCCGCAAGTTGCTCCGGCGACATCCTCGTGGATACGAGTGCCGAGAGCGAACGTCGTGTAGCTTCCACTATTTCGGAACCAGAGGAGGCGGTGTCGCGGTTTGCAATAGCCACCGCGTTCAGGACTTTGCTGAAACGGTCCTTTGACCATGGCATCTGAGTCGCGAGGCGACCTAGGAGCTTCGCAACATCTTCCGATGGGACGTCCAATCCAGCTTGAGCCTTCAAAGCCAGATCGCCAAATTCTCCAGCGAATTGCTTTGCGATACCGGCTTTCAAACCTTCGGTAGCAGCGTCAAGCGCTTTCGAGGTGCCGATGCCGTAACGAATGCCAGCCTTATCAGCGAAACTTTTGCGAAGCGCTTCCGTTTCGGTTTCGGATAGGTCTCCGAACATCTGTGACCGGACCTCAGCCGCTTGAACCTCTATTCTCTTTTTAAGAGCGCTTGCAATGCCAGCGCCACCGATGACACCACCGATAGCGAGCGAGCGAAGGCCGGGAACGGGCAAGCGACCGCTGCCAATGCCACCGCGACCGATACCGCCACCGCGCACCGCACGACGTTCCGCCGCTGCAGTCCTTTCAATCTGCTGCCGGTATGTTGCCTCCATCCGATCGAGCTGAGCGTAAAGCCGACGATTTTCATTCAATCGATGTTCGGTCGCGCGGGTCCATGATTCGGAGTAGGACCGGCTTGCGGACCTTGCCGTGTTGGCAATGCCATGCATCTCCGCCGCTGCACTTTTCGCAGCACGGGAGAAACCATCTAGGGACGTAATCCCTCCACGGCCTAGGTTAGCAAACGCCGCGTTGAAGCTTTTACCGACACGTTCGAGTTTTTTAAGGTCCGCGATGACATTGCGGATCACTGGCGAGGCTTCGTTGACGGCGGTTAGAGTAGATCGGATATTTAGGTTTTCACTCATTGTTCTCTCAGTAAGTCGTCTTTTAAGGAGCGCGCCGCAAAAGCGGTTTGCCGATGTGGTGGGTACTTAAGTTTTCGGGGGTTGCCTCTCGTGCGGAGGGGCATGGGTTTTACGCGATATGACATCGCGTGGGATGCTCGAAAGCATGAGTGTCCCTCCCCATGCGGGGGGCGGTGACAATAAAAAAATCGCCAGCCGTCATTTTCACCGCTGGAAACGGAGACGATGCTTCGCGTGGCGCGGGGCTACTGGTCCAGGGACGACAGCAACACGAGGCCCCACGATCCTGAGCCTCTGGAAATCGATCGGAGGCCGGGTGGCCGGTGCGAATGTTCGGATACGCTGCGGGGATCATCTTGCGGCTACCCGAAGCTGGCGGAGGGAACCGTTCGGGTGGTGCGATTGGTGTTCCTGATTGATCGGTGCCAAGCCCATCTTGATTTCTGGCTCAACTCTCAATCGGTCTCATGTCCCAATAGGGTAAACCCTCGTGGGACAACGCCATGAGACAAAATTAATGTCTCAATAGAGTTGACTCTGGTATTTTGAGACATTAGTAATCTAACGTCTAGAGTCAAATGAGACAGAGGCAATCGAATGACCACAATTGGCTATGCGCGGGTTAGCACCACCGACCAGGACCTGAGCATTCAGATCGCCGCGCTCAGGGCTGCGGGCTGTGACGTGATCCGTTCCGAGAAGGTTTCGGGCACTAGCACCACGGGGCGAGTTGAGCTGCAGACGATCCTAGACTTCCTGCGGGCCGGTGACGTGCTGACCGTCACTCGGATTGACCGGTTAGCCCGCTCCATTGGTGACCTTCAGGATATCGTCCGGGCCGTGCGGGCGAAGGGCGCAAGCCTCAAAGCCACCGAACAACCGATCGATACCGGCACGGCAGCGGGGAAGGCATTCCTCGATATGCTGGGCGTATTCGCGGAGTTTGAAACCAATCTGCGGAAGGAGCGCCAGCTTGAAGGTATCGCCAAGGCTAAGGCCAACGGCGTCTATAAAGGCCGGAAGCCGTCGATCGATGTTGATAAGGTCAGGGCGCTCAAGGCGCAAGGTATAGGGCCGGTGGCTATTGCCAAAACACTCAAGATCGGGCGCGCTTCTGTTTACCGGGCGCTTGAAGGCGGCGGCACATAGGTAATCTTTGGTTTTTGTCACACCGTCCAGTCCGTTAGATGACAAGCCTCCGGACTCATTTCAACGCTCCAACTTGTCGGATTTTCAGACCCGTCATTTCGAATGCGGACCCAGCCGGTTTTTTCCTGCAAAGGTCGCAAGCGGTCAACGGTCTCCCGAATTTGCTTTAGGACTGCCGGTGAACGGTCGCGCCTAACTTGAAATCTCTTGCGGCTCGTACAATAGGCATCTGTTGTTTGACTCAATATGCGAGCGATGTCTCTGTCAGAAGGTAGCTTACGGCCTCTATTGTAAGGAGTGAGTACCGCGATAGGATCATGCGAAAGCATCTTAAACCAAACTGGCTCGCAGTGACCGTTCCTGGAGCCATGGTGCGGAATTTTAAAAACGCGAGCGATAACTTGAGGTCGCTCTTGCGAATTCACAATTGCAGACCAACCGAGTTCGGGATCCCCGTTTTCTTCTAAATCGGCACCCAAGAGAATTGCCTGATCGCCTACTTCTATATGAAGTGCGATTGATATGTGATTAGGGTCATCGTCCGGTATGCGTGTCCTTGTTTTGAGCGCCGTAGGAAAGAGCTTAGTCATCTGCGTTAAAAACAAATCGAATTGTTTATCTGAGGGCGACAGAGAACGAACGGTGACCGGGAGACCATGCGCTGTGTCGCAAGCGTTCAACACGAGTATCGGTCTATTCGGTGAAGCTCGCATGGGCGTGCTAAATCCAGCTCGCTCTTTCAAAATGTTAAGCACCTTCGTAATTTCACTGGCGCCGGAACCGACACTGATATTATGCCGTTCCTCATATGCGATGACCGTCGCATGAAATTCCTTCGCTGTTAGCGCGGAGGAAGCGCAAAATTTTGCAGACGAAAAAACTTCAAGCTGCTTTGCCATTCCACGAACGTGATCGTCATGCCAATGCGTGGCTACGACCATTCGCACCCTTGAAGGATGAACTTTAATCGATGCAAGGTAATCTACGGCAACGGGAGTCTTAGTCTCGCTATCGAGACAAGAGTCCACGACTATCCAGTTGTCGTTTCCTAGATGGATGACGGAGCATTCACCGAAGCCAGGACCGAATGTACAAATTTCAATTTGATCAGGCTTTGGCCCGTCCATTTTGTACTTAGTCCCATTGAATCGTGCTCGCCATTTCCTCCGCGCGCGATCTCGCGTGCTGCAATTCTCTTCTGGTCCACGCTGGCAGACGCCGGAAGGTAATCTGGGATACGCGCCGCTTAGTACCGCTCATCGTGCGTTGATAGCCAATTACCCAGCGAAACACAGCTCCTGGTACCAGCAGCTGCCGGTCTTCGTCCGTCAAATCATCAATTGGAAAATCAGCCTCTTCGTCCTCAACTGAGTTTCCTTTAGTTTTATCGACTAGTCTGGCGGTAAACGATCCCTCAGCAATCGTGCTGACGTAGCCTTCCCATTCTTGCAAGGGCTCCAAAGAAATTGATAGCGGGGCTGGCGGCTTCCGTAATGCAGAAACTATTGCGGTGGAGATTCTATCGTCCAACGGTGGACGGACCACTCGTCCCTCAGTAACGACACTCTGGACAGTCAAATTGTCTCTCGTTTGATGCTCGTCAAACCCTGGTGACCTCAACGTCCAACGATTTGCTTCCACCGCCCGGCTAACGAGCCTCGAAAGGTCGTCAGCGACAACCTTCAGATCTTGCTTTGCAGAAACAGGTCGATCGATTATTTCGAACTCGGTTCGAGTGTCATCTATTTTTTGCGCAGCTAAACTCATACCTTGTCTTTCATTCTCATAACGAGTTCTATCTTGCTTTCGCTATTTCTGATCGAATTCTCGAATTCACTGGTCAGGCACGAGATTGCGCTTTCGCATCCCACGGTATTTTCGAGTGATCCGAACTCAAAGTGGTCGTTGACCAAAACAAAAATCCCACCCTTCCCGCGAATGCGAGCTGAAGGCTGGACCTGAACTTGAATATGTCCTGCGGACTGTCCGGCCTGAATTTTAGGTTGAGACATCGTGAGATTGGTGCACCCCGCCCGTGCATCGGATGGCGAGTTCGCTAACTCCTGACCCCATTCCCCCCAAGGTTCTATTGGAGCCAACAATCTACCAATTGCGTTGCGTACGGCTTCACTTCCAACGTTGAAATGCACCGATCGGTTTATTCCCATTTGATTTATCGGAGTATGGGATAGGAGATCTCCAAAAACGAGACCAACAAAATCACATACATCGATCCAGGGAGCTTCTATCGAGTCTACGCTAAAACGGTGCGTTTCGACCTGAATGCGAAGTTTACCGACCTTAAAAGCCGCGATTTCGGGGTGAATTACGCTAATCTCAGCAGCTTCCGCTTCCTGCTCAGAAACGGCAGTATTTTTGGCCAGCCACAGTGGGGTCAGGATCAGCGGATTGAAATGCCCAACTAGGACAATTCCACATCCTCCAATTTCAGGCTCGATATACATTGTTAAACCGCCGTCCCGCTCACGGACTAACGTTATCGGCTAATGATTGCAAATTTTTCGTCTCTAATCCGAGTCCCTCCCATTGACAAGTCATGTATTCAACCTGCGATGGGCTGGTTCTTCGGAATCAAAATTTCACGCAACCCCCTCCACTGGCGAACCATCCTGATGGACAAGCAGCTCCCTTGATTCTGACAGCAGTGACCGGTAGCGAAATACCCTACCGGACACGATGAACCGGTCCGTTGAATGCGATCGGTGCCATCTGTTTTCGGGATGCAATAGGGCGATGCTGCAGAGGCCGGCGACGCCATCGCCAGCACCAAGATTGCGGCTGTAATCGTAGCTCGCATGCGCTACCCTCGGGCTCCGGCTGTATCTCGCAACTGTATCACAGGCGTGAAAACCAAACTCTAAAAGGTTAATGTTTTCAACGGATAGGCCGCAGGGGAGCGCAATTCAATCCTGTCTGGCAGCACCATTCCTTCCTTGAAGAGCGCGAACGATCCTCAAGTAGCGCGAATCGAAAGGTGATTCGCAGAGTTGCGGCTCCGAGACCGCCCGAGGAAGCTTCAGCAGCCGTGTTGCTTGCCCAAAATTGGCGGGAAGGCACGGGAATTAAGGCTCCATTTAGCTTTTATTAGGGCGGCATTAAGCTTACAAGGTCCGATGCCCTCTTGCTGCCCCCTCAACGGATTGCGAACGTTTCAGAGTGTGGCGTCTCAGTGACAGCTTTTTTCGGCAAATCGATCTAGGGTCCAAATGACGGGGCCGACGAACGGCTGCTCGGAACTTGAATTCCTGGAGAACACAATGAAAAAGATTCTGCTCGCTTCTGTAGCCTTCCTCGGTATGGCCGCGATCGTGCCAGCACAAGCCGCCGATCTTGCGGCGCGTCCCTACACCAAGGCACCGGCCTACACGCCCGCGCCGATCTATAACTGGACCGGTTTCTACATCGGTGGTCACATCGGCGGCGCTTTCGGTGGCAGCAATAACGTCCTTGCACCGGGCTTTATCAACAACAACAACGACGGCCGGTTCATGGGTGGTGGTCAGATCGGCTACGACACGCAGTTCTCCCCTAACTGGGTGTTCGGTATCGAAGCCAACTACAGCTTCCTCGACACCGGCAGCAATTTCGCCAACCGTGGCCTCGGATCGGTCACCGGCCGGCTCGGCTACACCTGGGGTCCGGCGCTGCTGTACGTCAAGGGCGGCTACGGCTGGGCTGACTCGCGCTTCACCAACGGCTTTGCCGGCACCGGCGGCCGAGACGGATACACTGTCGGCGGTGGTCTGGAATACCTGTTCACCCAGAACTGGTCGGGCAAGGTCGAATACCAATACTACGATTTTGGCAATGTGAATTTCATCGGTCCGGTCGGAGCTTTTGGCACCTTCCGCAACGACCAGCACACCATCAAGGTCGGCCTGAACTATCGTTTCAACTGGGGTGCTCCGATGGGCGCTCCGCTTGCTCCGGGATACTGATCACTTCCGAACCTCACGGTTCTGAAATAGAGAAGGGCCGGCATCTGATGCCGGCCCTTCTTGCTTTGGGGCTTTTCGCGGCTTGAGTCGTTCGCGATTCGCCATGCACATGGTATCTCTGCCAGGCGGGCGGTCGGTTCAAAAACCGATTCCGCATGACGAGACACACGGGAATAACGCCATGGACTCAGCCTCGGTTTCGTTCGACAGCACCCATGATTCGGTCGCGCGCACACGCCACGATTGGACGCGGCTCGAAGCCGAGACACTTTATAACCTCCCGTTCCCGGATCTGCTTTTTCAAGCGCAGACCATCCATCGCCGCAATTTCGATCCCAATCACGTCGAGACCGCGAGCCTGCTCAGCATCAAGACCGGCGGCTGCCCGGAAGACTGCGGATACTGTGCGCAAAGCGCGCATTACGACGCCGGGGTCAAAGCCACGAAGCTGATGGACAGGGAAGCGGTCCTTGACACCGCCCGGCGGGCAAAGGATGCCGGCGCCGGCCGGTTCTGCATGGCGGCGGCCTGGCGCAATCCGAAGGACAGGGATCTCGATCGGATCTGTGACATGGTCAGCGCCGTCAAGGAACTGGGCATGGAGACCTGCGCGACACTGGGGATGCTCACGCCCGAGCAGGCCCGGCGGCTGCAGAAGGCCGGACTCGATTTCTACAACCACAATGTCGATACTTCCCCCGAATTCTACGGCCAGATTATCACCACCCGCACCATGCAGGACCGTATCGACACGCTCGCCCATGCACGCGAGGCCGGGCTGAAGCTCTGCTGCGGCGGTATCATCGGCATGGGAGAGCAGGTCGGCGACCGCCTCGGCATGTTGATGCTGCTGGCCAATCTCCCGGCGCATCCGGAAAGCGTTCCTATCAACATGTGGAACGAGGTCCAGGGGGTGCCGGTCAACGCCACGGCCGAGCGACCGGATCCTATTGCGCTGGTCCGCATGATCGCGGTGGCGCGGATCATGATGCCGAAGAGCGTGGTAAGGCTGTCAGCGGGCCGGCAATACATGACCGATGAACTGCAAGCGCTGTGCTTCGTGGCCGGCGCCAACTCCATTTTCATAGGCGACCTTTTGCTCACCACGAAGAATCCGCAGACCGTGCGCGACGCGGCATTGCTCGACCGCCTCGGCATGAGGTCGCCGCTGGACAGTGCGAAAGCGCCTGCCGTCGCGCTGATCTGACCGGGAGAATTACCTCGGTTGCGGCGTAACGAGGGGTCATCAGCTTGCTCGCATGACGCGAGCGGGCAGCCGGTTGCAGGGCCGCTTTGTTCCAGCGCAAAATTAATGGCGATTTTTAACCCTCAAGCCGGCGCTTTTGCGGATTAGGCTCGACAGCCCCGCGGGAAAGGCTCTAAAAAGGTTCTGATCGGTCCGGCGTACCGGGCTTTTATCCGGATGTTGTCATGGATTATAGCAAGTTCTTCAGTAACGCGCTGGATCGCCTTCATGACGAGCGGCGCTACCGTGTTTTCGCCGATCTTGAGCGCATTGCCGGTCGGTTCCCCTATGCCACCTTGCACACACCCAAGGGCCCGCGCAACGTCATCATCTGGTGTTCGAACGACTATCTCGGCATGGGTCAGCATCCGAAGGTGGTCGGCGCCATGGTCGAGACCGCGACCCGTATCGGCACCGGCGCCGGAGGCACCCGCAATATCGCTGGAAACCATCATCCTCTGGTCCAGCTCGAACAGGAGCTTGCCGATCTGCATGGCAAGCCGGCGGCGCTCGTGTTCACATCCGGTTATGTCTCGAATCAGACCGGTATTTCGACCCTCGCAAAGCTGATTCCGAACTGCCTGATCCTCTCTGACGCGCTCAACCACAATTCGATGATCGAAGGCATCCGCCAGTCCGGCTGCGAACGTGTGGTTTTCCGCCACAACGACCTTGCCCATCTCGAGGAGTTGCTTCGCGCCGCCGCCCCAGATCGTCCCAAGCTGATCGCCTGCGAAAGCCTGTATTCGATGGATGGCGATGTCGCGCCGCTTTCGAAGATCTGCGACCTCGCCGAACGCTACGACGCCATGACTTATGTCGACGAAGTGCACGCCGTCGGCATGTATGGTCCGCGCGGCGGCGGCATCGCGGAGCGCGAAGGCGTCATGCACCGCATCGACGTCCTCGAAGGTACGCTCGCCAAGGCCTTCGGCTGCCTCGGCGGCTACATCGCCGGCAATTCCGAGATCATCGACGCCGTGCGCTCCTATGCGCCGGGCTTCATCTTTACCACCTCATTGCCGCCCGCGATCTGCTCCGCGGCGACCGCCGCGATCCGACATCTCAAATCATCAACCTGGGAACGCGAACGCCATCAAGAGCGGGCCGCGCGAACCAAGGCGAGCCTGATCGCGGCAGGTCTACCGGTGATGGTCAGTTCGACGCATATCGTTCCGATTTTCGTCGGCGATCCCGAGCGCTGCAAGCAGGCCTGCGATATGCTGCTGCACGACCACAACATCTATATCCAGCCAATCAACTATCCGACCGTTGCCAAGGGAATGGAGCGGTTACGAATCACGCCGTCGCCGTACCACGACGACGCGCTGATCGATCAGTTGGCCGAAGCGCTGCTTCAGGTGTGGGAGCGTCTCGGTCTGCCGCTGCAGGCGAAATCCATGGCAGCCGAGTAACGACCTGTCGGAACGTTTTCGCGTTTAACGGAAACACAAACGCGTTCTCGTTCGAGGTGAGGTTTTTTCAGCGTGAACCGCTGCCCCTCCTCCGCTAAGCAGAGGAACTGATCAGCTGGAAACTATCCAGCTGAGGAGGTGCGATTGCCGCGAAGTTTTTTCAAGCAGAACCCGCCTTAGTAGCGGAAGGGCTAATATAGCATTTTCGAGCGAAGTGGGCACCGGTTCGCGTGAAGAAAACGCGTTAAATCAAGATTATAGAGCCCCGTTTCTGATTCCGTCAGAAGCGGAGGGCTCTAGGACGCGGAAAGCTGCCGCCGTGAACTCGCCTCCGAGAACACAATCCGAATCAGATCGGCAGTGTTTTTCGCCCCGAGCTTGTCCATGATCCGCGCGCGATGAACCTCGACGGTGCGCGGACTGATGCCAAGTCTCCTCCCCGCTTCCTTGTTCGAAGCACCCCTGGCCACCTGGGACAGAACCTCGCGCTCTCGGCAGGTCAATAGATGGCAGCCGGAAAAGTTGGCGAGGCCGCCGTTCTCGCTCCCGCGCATCTCTCGCCAAACCTTCACCGCGGCACGAACACGATCGACGATGGCATCGGAGGAAAACGGCTTCTCCAGGAAGTCGAGCGCGCCATGCTTCATGGCTTCCACAGCCATTGCAATGTCGGCTGCGCCCGAGATCACAAGGATAGGCGAGGCAACTTTTTCGGCGGCGAGCCTGCGCAGGATTTGAAATCCCGATTCGCCGGGAAGATGCAGGTCGAGAATGACACAGGCGGGAGATGCGCTGCGAACCTTCTCAAGAAACGAAGCGCCGTCGCTAAAGCCTTGCGCGGCATACCCCTCGATTTTCAAAAGGAGAACCAGCGTTTCACGTACCGACGAATCATCGTCGACGACGAAAACCGGGACATCCGACACAAAAGGCAAAAGCTTTCCCATCCGCGGCTTCCTCACGAGCGAAAGGCGAGTTACCACAACTTATACGTGTATAATCTGATTCGTGCGGGGTCCGCAATCATCTCGGCAGAGTGGTCCGCGAGGCAGTTTGATTTGATGGTGAGAGCAGCGGCCATCAGGGGCTTCAAGGGCAAGCCCTGCGACACACAATATGGCACGACAGGCGTGATCGCCGCCGCCGCCATCAAATGCCTTCAGCTTACCCGGGCATCAGATTCCTGACGTATCGCGCTGGACGCGGCTCGCCATCTCGATCAGCCGCCGCCAGGCACGCTCGACGAATGACATCAAGCGGCCCATATCGCGATCGCTCGGGAGTGGAATCTCAATGCTGTTGCGGTTGACGTCCGCGGATTTCGGTCCGTCAGCCTTTGGCGCAGCCGGCCCCGGCTCACCCGACCCCTGTTGTTGAGGCAATTCTTTCTGAATCTTGTCGGCCGGCTCGCGCGCGGCGAGCTGCGCCTTCAATTTTTCGTTCTCCGCCTGCAACCGGCCAATTTCCTTATCCAGCGCGGCATGCTCTTCAGGCAAAACGTAGCACGCCCAACCCGAGCCCTTGTTCTCGCAATGGGAAACCACGCCGGTAAGCGTATCCAGCCTGACAAAGCCGCCGCTCATCGGCACGAGCGTATAGCGTCCTTTCTCAGCCTCCTGCGCAAGCGCCGGAACAACCAGGCAAAAGAGCATCGCGGTGATCGCGGAAATCCGCAACAGTCTGAACGGTATCGCCGCGTACATGCTCTGCTCCGTCGAGACCGAATTCGCTTCACCCGAGCGGGCGCTCTGTCATCGACCTATAGCGCCGACCACCCGATTTCAACGCGTCGGCAATCCGTTTCGGGTCCACGTCCACCCTCAACTATCCTGCCGCTGCGGCGCGTCAGACGACCCTCCAGATACCCCAAGTCGCCAGCTTTCTTGCGTTGCGAGCGCGCCCGCAACGCTTAGCCAGCCCGCCGCCTTTCGCGAAGACCGCTTTTGCAGCGCGGCAACTAAGCGCAGCCGCTTTGATTTTCTAGAATAAAGCCAGCTAATTCAACGCTATAGTCCACAGCGACACAATCTTGACTTGACCTTGGGCCGTCAGTATGGTCCGCGCGGCTTCTGAGGGTAACGGGCGTAATTTCCTGAAGATCGCGGCGTTGTGTCGGGTGTCGAGAGCATGGCTGACGGCACGGACAAAAACAGCAGCGGGCACGGAGATCGCGAGCATTCGGCTCCCGACGAAGCTGCGCTTTCCGAAAGGCTCGGAAATCTCGATCAACGGCTGTCCAAGCTTCGTGGGCACCGCAAGAACGAGACTGACCAATCCGGTGATGGAAGCGGGGACGGAGCTGCCAGGGCCTCGGCAATGGCGCGTGGTTTCCGCCTATCCTCCGAATTGA
Organism: Nitrobacter vulgaris; assembly: GCF_031453995.1. Taxonomy (NCBI): domain Bacteria; kingdom Pseudomonadati; phylum Pseudomonadota; class Alphaproteobacteria; order Hyphomicrobiales; family Nitrobacteraceae; genus Nitrobacter; species Nitrobacter vulgaris. The sequence goes on from NZ_JAVDPZ010000035.1 coordinate 28,443, forward strand.
TCGCGGGCGTTGCTGTCGGGGCGTTGATAGGCTGGGGATTCGACCGCTTGCTGTCGACCTCGCCCTGGGGGCTGATTGTGTTTTTCCTGCTTGGCTTCGCAGCCGGCGTGATCAACGTGATGCGGTCGGCGGGCGTGATTCCCGAGCAGACAGACCGATGACGGATGGCCGTCTGGACGATTGAGTTGCTTGAACGCCGGCCTGCCGGCAGACTGAAAGTTGCACGCGGATGATGGACCCGATCCACCAGTTCAACATCGAGAAGATTTTCACGATCGGCCATATCGGCGGCCAGGAAATCGCCTTCACCAATTCCTCCGCCTACATGCTGCTCGCCGTCGTGCTGACATCGCTTTTGATGCTGGGCACCGGTCGCAAGCTCGTGCCCGGGCGCATGCAATCGATCGCCGAGATCAGCTACGAGTTCGTCGCCGACACCATACGCACCACCGCCGGCAAGGACGGCATGAAGTTCTTTCCCTTCGTGTTCTCAATCTTCATGCTGGTGACCGTCTCAAACCTCGTCGGCATCATTCCCTACACCTTCACGATCTCGAGCCACATCATCATCACGGCCGGCCTGGCTTTCCTCGTCTTCTTCACGGTGCTGATCTACGGCTTCTACAAGAACGGCCTGAGATTCTTCAAACTATTCGTGCCGTCGGGCATTCCGGTCGCGATCCTGCCGCTGGTGGTGGCGATCGAGATCATCTCGTTCTTGTCGCGGCCGGTCTCGCACAGCGTGCGTCTGTTCGCCAACATGCTGGCGGGTCACATTACGCTGAAAGTGTTCGCGAGCTTCGTCACCATGCTCGGCGCCATGGGAATCGTCGGCGTGTTCGGCGCCGTACTGCCGCTGGCGCTGGTGGTGGCGCTCACCGCACTCGAGTTATTGGTCGCATTCCTTCAGGCCTACGTCTTCACAATTCTCACCTGCATCTACATCAACGATGCGATTCATCCCGGTCACTAAGGCCGGTACACATCCCTCCAAAGTCACTCTCACAAGCCTCAGCAAGGAGTTTGTTTCATGGATCCGATTGCCGCGAAGTACATTGGCGCTGGTATTGCCTGCATCGGCATGGGTGGCGCCGGCGCCGGCGTGGGCATCATCTTCGGCAACTATCTTGCCGCGGCGGTGCGCAATCCCTCGGCCGCCCAGGGCCAGTTCGGCAACCTGATCTTCGGCTTCGCGGTGACGGAAGCGCTCGGCATCTTCTCGCTGCTGATCGCCCTGTTGTTGCTGTTCGCACTTTAAGATCACTGACCGGCTGACGGGACCTGGAAAGCCGGGTCCCGATCGACCGCAAAGGAGAAGCCCGTGGCTGAAAGTCATGGCAACGCACAGGGCACGACGGCCCACACCGAAGCCGACGGCGGCCACAAGGCTCCGTTCCCGCCGTTCCAGAAGGACACCTTCGCGTCCCAGCTGGTATCGCTGACGATCACGTTCGTTGCGCTCTATATAATCTCGTCGCGAGTGGCCTTGCCACGCGTCCGCCAGACCATCGATGACCGACAGAACACGATCGAGGGCGACCTCGCGCGGGCACAAAAGCTGAAGGACGAGTCCGACGGCGCATTGAAGGCCTATGAGACCGAACTCGCGGCCGCGCGGACACGAGCGCAGGCGATCAGCAACGACACCCGCGAGAAGCTGAATGCAGCGGCAGACGCCGAACGCAAGGCGCTCGAGGAACGGTTGTCCGTCAAGCTCGCCGACGCCGAGAAGACCATTGCCTCAACGCGCGCGGCGGCGATGAGCAACGTCCGCAGCATCGCAAGCGATGCGGCAACGGCTATCGTGCAGCAACTGACCGGCGCAACGCCCGATCCCAAGCTCGTCGACGGCGCCGTCGAAGCCTCGATGAAGGGATGACGAGACCATGTTTGCCCAACCGGAAACCTGGGTTGCCATAGCCTTCCTGATCCTGATGGGCGTCTTCGCCTATGTGGGAGTACACCGCACGGTGCTGTCGGCGCTCGATCGTCGCAGCGCGCGCATCAAGGGCGAGCTCGAAGATGCGCGTCGCCTGAAGGATGAAGCCGCGAAGCTGCTCGCCGACTACAAAGCCCGCCATGCGAGCGCCGAGCATGAAGCGCAGGAGATTATCGCCTCGGCCAAAGCCGAAGCCGAGCGCATCGCGGCCGAAGCAAAGGTCAAGATGGAAGATTTCGTCGCGCGCCGCACCAAGAGCGCGGAAGGCAAGATAGCCTCGGCAGAAGCCCAGGCTATCGCGGATGTCCGCGCCGCCGCTGCCGACGCCGCTGTCGCCGCTGCCTCCTCAATCCTGTCAAATTCGGTAAAGGGACAGCTTGCCGACGATCTGCTCGCCAAAGGCGTCAGCGAAGTTCGGACCAAGCTCAACTGAGTTCTTTCAAATGCGACGAAAGCCGGCGTGAGGTGCTCCGCCGGCTTTTTTGTTTCCCGGACTGTTACCGATGGACTGCCGAACGGTATCATCAAACGCGGAAGCGTGACCACAATCGCAACGACCGCGGCGTATTCAATATCCGCTTGCGCGAATTGCTGCCGACGGATCGCGCGCAGCGCAACCGCTGTGTCCGTTATCTCTGCGATCTCGGCCGTTTGCGATCCGAGCGTGGTTCAGGCTTCAGCGCCTGCGGATCGAATCCGACGTAAAACACGTAGCGGTCGGCGGCCGCGCTCTGCGGCGCCGGATACGAAATGTCGTCCGAAACAAAGCTGTAGGTCCCGCCTTCGTTGCCCGACAGGTTCACCGTAATCGTATAGGCCTTGGTGGCGATCGTTTTCGCGGAAACGCCATCCTCAACCACCGCGACGCGCAACGGCACCTCCACAGACGACGGTGCCCCCGCCGGCCCCACGATGACCCGCCCGCGGATACCGACCTTGATTGCGATCTGATGCGTATCGGTGTTGTAGTCGCATTCTCGCGCGGTATCGCCGATAGTCGCCTGATAGCGGACATCGGTACCACTCGCCGGCTGACCTGAGGCGCCGACCGTGTAGGTCGATGCGCCGGCACGGATGGAGACGGTCGGACAGGTAAGATCGTCGGGCACAGAAGCCACGTCGCCGGATGCCGGCGCCGCTCGCTCCGGCTGCGATTTGACGCCGAACATTTCCTTGAAACGATCCCCGAGCGACTGCGATAGCGCTGGGGAAGCGGCAACTATCCAGCAGCCTGCGACCATAATCATCAGACGCAACGGAAAGCCAACCAAGTGCCTGACAGGAGCCGGTTCATCCACTTCGGTGGTGCCCGCAACATTAAGCATTCACGTCGTCCGTCGTTGTTTCCACGCGCGGCTTTATAACAAGCCAATGGCCGCAAGCCAAAGGTGGGGTTCGTCAGACGGAAATGACGGGCGACCTCGGACCGTCTCCGATTCTTTCGGACGGAAAATGTCTAGCCGTGGAAATCGTCGTGCAACATGCCGAACAGCAGGTGATCCTGCCAGATTCCATTGATGCAAAGATAGCGACGCGCCAACCCCTCCCGCGTGAAGCCGCACTTTTCCAGCACGCGAATGGAGGGCATATTGTTGGGAATGCAGGCAGCCTCGATGCGATGCAGGTTCAGTTCGCCGAACAGGATCGGAAGCAGCACCCGCAACGCCGCGGTCATATAGCCTCGCCCCGCATAGGGCTGGCCTATCCAATATCCAATAGTGCCTGCCTGCGCGATGCCGCGACGGACATTGGCGAGCGTGACCCCACCCAACATGATGCCGTCGGACTCGCGAAACACAATGAATGGGTAGGACCTGTCGCCGGCGATATCCTCTGCGTAGCGGCGTAACCGCCGCCGAAATCCGGCGCGGGTCAGGTCGTCCGATGGCCACATCGGTTCCCATGGGGTCAGATAGGCGCGGCTGTGCTCACGAAGCTGTCTCCATTGCAAAAAGTCGGACATCTCAGGCGCACGCAGCAACAGACCGTGCCCTCGCGGCACAAGCGCTGGCGCGCTGGACGGCAGACGAAATAGAGCCATGACCGTTCCTCGACCCCGAATCCCAGCCTGTGGCTAGTGGAGCAAAATTCGGGCCTTCGACTGTGCCAATCCTTCCGCAAAAGCGACCGCAGTGTCCAGCCCCCTGCCGCTGCCAAGCGCGACGACCGCGGGACGGCTGCGCGCCAGCAGGATGCGCGCCGCGTCGCGCGTTGAGTCGACGCTGACGGCATCGATCCTGGCCATCAATTCGGGAACGCCCTGGGGCCGTCCATAGACGAGCATATGCCGCGCCAATTGTTCGGCGCGGGCGCTGCAACTCTCCAAAGCCATCAGCAGGCCAGCTTTCATCTGCGCTTTCGCGCGCGCGATCTCAGCTTCCGTCAGCGTTTCCACAGCCTCGCTGATAACGTCGACAACGACTTCCATCATTTCCGGCGCGTCGCTCGGATCGGTGCCGGTGTAGAGCCCAAAGAAGCCAGTGTCGGCATAGGGTGCATGGAAGGTGTAGATTGAATAGCACAGACCGCGCTTCTCACGGACTTCCTGAAACAATCGCGAGGACATGCCGCCCCCCAGAACATTGGTGAACACCTGCAACGAGAATAGCGAGGCATCGGTCTGCGACACCCCTTCCAGCGCAAGCGTCAGATGCGCCTGCTCGAGGTCGCGATGCACCACTTTGGAGCCACCGCTGCCGAATTTCGCCGCCGGCGGCTGCGGAGCCGGCGCGGCATCCAAACTTGCAAAGCAACGCTCGACCTCGGCCACGACCGCCTTGTGCTCGATCGCACCCGCCGCCGCTACCACCATGTCCGGCCCGCGATAATGCGTTTTGAGATATCCATGCAGCATGTCGCTGTTGAACCGCTTCAGCATCTCCGGCGTACCGAGCAGCGAACGCCCGATCGGCTGGTCCGGATAGCAGAGCTCGTTGAGATGCTCGAAAACGACGTCGTCAGGAGTGTCTTGCGCCGCACCCATTTCCTGCTCGATGACGCCTTTCTCGCATTCGAGTTCCTTCACGTCGAAGCTAGGATTGGACAGGATATCGCTCAGCACGTCGAGCGCGAGCGGAACGTCAGCCTTCATCACCCGCGCGTAATAAGCCGTCGTCTCAACACCGGTAGCGGCATTGAGATCGCCACCGACTGCCTCGATCTCCTCAGCGATCTCTCGCGCCGAACGCCTGGTGGTTCCTTTAAATGCCATGTGCTCAAGCAAATGCGAGATGCCATGCTCGTTTGGTTTCTCGTCGCGGCCGCCAACTCCGGTCCAGACTCCGAGCGCGGCGGTTTCCAGATGCGGCATGGCATCAGTGATGACCGTGAGGCCGGAAGACAGTTTCGTCATATCGACACTCATCCGGCAACTCCGTGCTTGGCGGCGCGGCTGACGGACAGCGCGAACCGTTCGATTTCTGCCTGATCGTTGTTCACGACCGTGATCCGCTCGGGCCGAGTCATCAAGCCGTCGAGCCAGGCCGGTAATGGAGGCCGCACGCCGCAGGCGGCTTCAACCGCGTCAGGGAACTTTGCGCCATGGGCGGTCGCCAGCACGATATTGGGAACACGCGAGTCGGGCGCGTCGCGATCGGCCACTGTCAGCGCAACAGCTGTATGCGGGTCGACCAGATCTCCGGCTTCGCGCCACGCCGTGCGGATCGAGGCGGCGGTCTCTGTTTCGTCGGCGCGCCCGGCATCGAAGTCGGCGCGCATCGCGGCCAGCACCGAATCCGGCAGCGCGAAGCGGCCGGATTGCTGCAGCGACGCCATCATCGCGCGCACCTGCGCGGCGTCGCGCCCCGTCGCCTCGAACAACAGCCGCTCGAAGTTGGACGACACCTGAATGTCCATCGATGGCGAGGTGGTGGCGTGAACTTCGCGCACTTCATAGATGCCGGTCTTCAGCGTGCGCGGCAAGATATCGTTGATGTTGGCGGCGATACGCAACCAGCGTATCGGCAGACCCATGCGCTTTGCGACGTAGCCGGCAAAGATGTCGCCGAAGTTGCCGGTCGGCACGGTAAAATCGACGGCCCGTGCCGGCGCGCCCAGCGCGACCGCCGAGGTGAAGTAATACACCACCTGCGCAACAATTCGTGCCCAGTTGATCGAGTTGACACCGGAGAGCGACACCTCGTCCCGAAAGCGGTGGTTGTTGAACAGCCCTTTCACGATCGCCTGGCAGTCGTCGAAGGTGCCTTTGACGGCGAGTGCATGAACATTTGGCGCGGCCGTCGTCGTCATCATGCGCCGTTGCACTTCGGAGATGCGGCCGTCCGGGAACAGCACGATCAGATCGACATTGGCGCTGTTGGCGAATGCGTGGACCGCAGCGCCGCCGGTGTCGCCCGAGGTTGCGACGACGATCGTGGTGCGCTGGCCTCGTTGTGACAGAACATGATCCATCAACCGGGACAGCAACTGCATCGCCACGTCCTTGAACGCGAGCGTCGGACCGTGAAACAGCTCCAGCATGAACTGTTGAGGACCGATCTGATCGAGCGGCACCACCGCCGGGTGCCGGAACATCGCATAAGCTTCGTTGGCCATCCGGCCGAGATCGGCCTCGGTGATGTCTCCAGCCACGAACGGCCGGATTACCTCAACGGCCACCTCCCAGTACGGTCGGCCGAAGAAGCCTGCGATAGTGTCGGGCGTTAGCTGCGGCCAGATTTCGGGCACATAAAGACCGCCGTCACGAGCGAGGCCGGCCAGCATCACGTCGGAAAAGCCGAGTTTCTGGGTTTCCCCCCGAGTCGAAAGATAATGCGTCAAGCCGGCCTCCAACGGCGGAGTGCGTTGCCAAATATTTGATAGCGCGAGTTATCCATGTCGCCATCAGCGATAGCCGCCGCGTACCATAAAGCGTTTCGGGATGAAGAGGAAATCGAAGGGAGAGAAAAAGCCGCGCCGCCCAATGCAGCTAAACGTTGCGTTGAAGCGTTTCGCGCCTGAGGGTAACAGCGAGGACTGTTGGGATCCAGAGAGCTGCGTGGATCCAGAGGGCTGGCTGGTACTTGACTTCGACGACGAGTGCGGCGGCGACGACGAT
>NZ_JAVDPZ010000036.1:0-33463 GCF_031453995.1 Nitrobacter vulgaris
GCGCGAGCGGCTGGCGGCCATGGGCATCACCATCCCGGAAGACACCTGGTTCATGCCCGCGCTGCACGTCACCACCACAGATGCCATCGAGTTGTTCGACCTTGACCTGCTGCCGCCGCGCCATCTGGTGTATCTGGACCGCTTGCGCAACAGCCTGCGCGCGGCCTCACGCCTGACGGCGGCCGAGCGCATGTCTAAGCTGTCACCGGAGGCGAAGGAGATTCAGCCAGCGCAAGCCTTGCGTTCGGCAAAACGCCTCGCGGTGGACTGGGCGCAGGTCCGGCCGGAGTGGGGACTGTCGCAGAACGTCTATGGCATCGTCGGGCGTCGCAGCCTGACCCAAGCGGCAGATTTGCAGGGGCGGCCCTTTCTTTTGTCCTACGACTGGCGCTGCGATCCCAAGGGACGTTTGCTGGAAAACCTATTGGCGGGTCCAGTAGTGGTGGGCCAGTGGATTAATCTGGAGTATTTTTTCTCCACGGTGAATAATGCTCGTCTGGGTAGCGGCAGCAAAGTCTACCATAACGTGTCCGGCCGCTTCGGCGTGATGACCGGTAACCTGAGCGATCTGCGGACCGGCCTGCCGATGCAGACGGTCATGCGCGAGGGACGTCCTTACCACGAGCCGATGCGCCTGATCGCGCTGATCGAGGCGCCGCTGGACTTTGCCGGCCGTGTGCTGGAACGCGTGGTCAAGGTCAAGAGTCTGGTGCTTGGCGGGTGGATTCGCGCCATCGTCATCGACCCCACTCAGGGCTACAAACCCTTTGTCTTCAACAATGGCCGATGGGAGGAGCGTCAGGCTCTGATAGCTCCTGCCCAGCTTCTAGCTGGCACAGGCAGGGGCGCCACTTGCTCCTCCGCAGTTGGCTGAAAGTCCCGCGCGAACCCACCATCAACGTTGGTCTGGCGACACCGGGCTGCGATCTCATCACCAGCCCGCTTAGGTAGTGATCAAGACGACGAACGAGTTCAAGTACAAGAGCGCTGCCATAACCAGCCGACAGACCGATCTTCACCTACCCATGACCGGGCTCACGTCAATGTCAGACAACGCTCGTAACTTCTCAGCGAGAACTCATCAAGTTGCTTAGCGGACGATCTGGCCATGTCGAACAGAGAGGTACACAGCATTGCGCGGTATCCCGCAAGTTTGCGCCTTCATTCGGCAAATTGGAGGACGCTTAATCGTTGATAGCGAAGTAGGTCGGGGTTCCACCTTCGACTTATTTTTGCCTGCGGTGGAAGATGATTAAAGTGCAAAGTATTAGGTAAGCTAATTTTCATAGACTTGGTCATCGCCTAGTGAGTCTCAGAGTTCCACCGAAGAAGTCTCATTAGATTTGCTTTGACCATACGCTTGCCGCCGACATTTCCGAACGGCGAAATTCCGTACAGCAAGGCGCCTGGTCCCTTCAGGATCTCTACACGCTCTATAGGCTCCATAGCAGGGCGGCGCGTATCGGTGATGCCATAATAGATCATCGAACGCGAAGTCGCTCGCAGATACCGGGAAACCACGGATCAGAAACCCATCGATTTCGCTATAGCGCGGTGAGTTCGTGCGCACCGAGGGATCATTGTCGGCGACGTCGCTGATGGCATTGGCCTGCTGGTCGCGCATCAGCTTGCTGGTGTAACCCGTCTTGTTGAACGGGGTATCGAAGACATTGCGATTGCCCAACATGCCGACGCTTGTGGTGGTCCTGACCTGGCCGCCGGCATAGGGAGCCGGCGGCTGACCGATCGCGCCGGTCGGAGGCGTAAGGTACGGGACAGCCGGCGATCTCACCGGAGCGGCAGCGCGCTGAGCAACAGTCGATCTCACCGGAGTGGCAGCGCGACGGGCAGCAGTGCGCGGCTTCTTGTTTCGAGCCTCGGGTGCGGTGACCGTCACGGTTGGTAAAGGAGTGTTATCAGCCGCATTCTAGGCCTGGTCCAACGTCTAAGGAAAGCCGGTCAGTAGCTGGCCATGGGTGTCATTGCGATCACGCCGCTCCGGACGTAGCCGCGCGCAAGCTGATCGAGATCGCCTATCGATTGAGCCGGCCATCCTGCCAATTCACGAAGCCATAGCAGCGCGCCGCAGAGGTACTGCATCAGATGGCCATCATAGCCTTTGGGACGATTGTTAGCTCGCCTTTAGAGGCCAGCTTCCCTTTGCGTCCATTCGCTCCCGCGGCGCGCTAAGTCTGGTCTTAAGACCAATTACCCTTGACGGTGTTGGTTTTCACTTCACCGAAGCCCGTCACCTTGACCGCAGCATAGATCTCGTCGTCGCCCCAGTCTTCGTTCAGTTTGCTGCCGCGAACACTTTCACTGGTGATTGAGTAAGATGCCAATCCCTAGTCGATATAGCCGCTGAGGCGGTTATGTGGCCACGACGGAAATGTGAACAGCCTATCATCGAACCACTGATCGCTGCCGCGAACGCTCACTGAGACAGTTGCATTTGCGGGCGGATTTACAAAGCTTACTAATTTTACCCGCACATAGAACTCGTTATTCTTTGCGGGGTTGCGGTTGATCTCGATCGATGCGCGGGGGGAAGCGTTGGTCGATGTCGCCTATAGAGCGGCGCCAAGTCCATATGACTGGCGACTTAGAAATGATCCTAGCGGTCGTGGAAGCCTGAATATTCTGTCATCGGCAATCTAGAGCGCAAGAAGAGCCACGAGTGGGGAAGCGGTAGCTGTCGAGAGATAGTTAGCAGCGTTGCGGAGATTTTTGTTCTTTTGCGATCCTTTTAAATTTGATTCGCTGGGTGGCATCCTGTTAACGCCAGAATTGACCAGCAAATCGCCGCTCCTCCCTCCGCTGCAGTTCACAATCGCGATTTGCCTATTGTGGAGGCGGACTTTGCCGATCTCCGCGCTCGGCATCGTCATCTTGTTCGGCATGGCGATTCGCGACTACGGAATGTTCCATTTGGCCGACTACCCGATCTTTCTGGGCATCGCAGCATATCTTGCTTTGAGGGGACTTCAGAAGAAGTTCTTCGGGATCGAGCCGATTGATATCATGCGCTATGCGACAGCGGTGACTCTGATGTGGGCGTCCGTTGAAAAATGAGCCTATCCTCAGTGGAGTTATCCGATCTTCATCACGCATCCGAGCATTACTTTCGGGTTTGATCCCGCGTTCTATATGCGTGCTGCTGGCGCCGTTGAGTTCGTATTGGCATTTGCGTTGCTCTGGACGCCGCTGGTCCGGCGCTACGCAGCGGCAATTCTCGCCGGTATGTTCATCGCTGCTTGCCTGGAATTTGGAAAGATAGACACTATCGGGCATTCCGGCATCATTGCGGTGCTGTTCGCAGTGCTTGCCGACAACCGACGAGTAGAGCACGATCGGCGTGTCCCGCTATACGCTCCAGCCGGGTTTTGCGCTGCGCTTGCCGCCACGCTGCTCGTCTATTATGTCGGCCACGCAACGTTGTTCAATACGATGGTTTTGTAACACGGCGCCAGCAAACAAACTCAATTCACGTTCACCATCAGCTTCATTTTCGGATGAATTCCGCACCGCACGGTAAAGCTGCTTCGACCGGAAAGACAACGGTGAATGAGGTGCCCGGCTTCTGATCGTTCGAATCGAACGAGAACGTTGGGGAGGTGAGATAGGCGTGATGAAGAAGATCGCCATCGTCATTTGACGGACGTGGAGCCATCGTGTGGGTGCGAGTATGACGTCAGGGGTCGGGGTAAATCGCGCTGTTCCGCGCTGCTTACGAAAACCTACGTTCCTGCATACCGGCGGGTAACACACTCCGAATACAGATCCTGGTTTGCTACCTGCTGATGAGCGCCATCACGGCTGCTCTCGGATTCTACGCGATGCAAGGCATCAAACACGCGGGAGATCTTGTCGCTAAAACATCTCTAATCAACAAAACCGATCGGAACGACGCCCGCGGGATCGCCCAGATGATGCGGGTCGGGCTGTTCAAGGCGGTCCACGTCAAAACTCCCGCCAGCCAACATCGAAGACTTCTGCTGACCTCTCGCAAATTGCTGCAGCGCAGTCCAGAAGCATCTTTACTGCCTGCACACTTTGTCGCATTCAGTTGAATTCTGCGTTCCTGTCGCTAGATAGAGGACATGCTCTAGCGATAAAGATTTCCAAGTTTGACGTGACCGCTCGTTCGCTTGCGAAGGCATAGAGCAGACCTTCCATTTCCACAAACCTAGCCCGCTACGCTAGCACCGATCAGTGCCAGCGCGGCGTAAGATTGCGCGAGGTGTGCAGATGATGCTGATAAGTATTGTGGTGTGCTTCTAACTTGGGCCGCCTTCATTTTGCTCTACGGTCCAGACGGCCTTCGAGAACCTTTACGTCCGATGCTGCGCCAATGCCGCAAGTGAGATGTTAGCAGGAGATTGATCGATGATTACGGGATCACGGTGCCGTGCTGCTCGCGCACTCGTTGAGATTTCAAGGCCCATGCTGGCGCGACGCTCGGAAATCAGCGTGGACGCCATCGAGCGGTTCGAGAATGTCTCCGGATCGCTGAAGCGCACCGAAATCGAGGCGATACGAGACACCTTGGAAAAACTCGGAGCGGTTTTCATCCCGGGAAACGGGTCGGGTTATGGAGTGCGCCTGAAGTTCTCCAACCTGGAGGCCGCAGAAATCGCGCGCTTTGAGTGCGAAGGTGGATTGGTCGCGGATGATCGAGTTCCATGATGCGTATATCGCCTTTCGCTAACCGATGCGGCAGATCACGAATGTACTGACTGTCGCCCAGCCCCGCTAGAGATAGCGGGCACTCATCGGCGCGGGGTCATGCCAGCGTCGCTCAAATCTGTGCCGAAGCTCTGACTCGCGTCGCGACCGCAATTCAGCGGGTCGCGTTCCGTGCGCGGGTCTCTTAACCAGGAAAGGAGAAGCTATGGCTGTGAAAAGAAAAACTTCGCATCTGCGCCCTAGTAGGAAACTGTCTGGAAAGGCTGTCTATGGGGCCGAGGGGAAGAAGATCGGTTCGATCAAGCACTTGTTGGTTGACGAGAAGAAGGGAAAAATTGCCCACGCCGTATTGGGTATCGGCGGATTCTTTGGCATCGGCGACGCTCACTACATAGTGCCTTGGAACGTGCTAACATACGATGCCGATCGGGGCGCGTACAGCTCCGACATCAGTGAGAACCGGTTGAAAGGCCGTCCGAAGCACGGTGTGGAGACTATCTTTGACTTGAACGCTCGATATGCCACGCTCCACCCCTCCAATAACGAATTTGTGGTACATCCAGGTTAACCACTGATTATTGGGTTACCCGCCGGGAAATCCCGGCGGGTTTTGCTGCCACTCGTTCCGACTTTCTATAACATTGCGGTGTCCTGTATATCGAACCGTGAACCTCAGGGCGCTCAACGTCGATGTCGCCGCTTTGTCGCGCGGTAGCCCACGCAAGCTACTGGCATTCAAGCCCTGCCTGCGGCTCTAGGTGTTCGCCTTGGCACCCCAACGGCAGGAGCTTGAGGGGCGCCGTGGCCGGGCGCCCAGACATAGACCGTTGAGATGCGATTGCAACGCCTGCTTAGCATTGCAGCAATTTGCAATCCTCTCGTCCGTCGCTGATTTCACGTTGTCGCGCGTGCTCAGTACAGTTCCGTCCTTCAGCGTGACGGTGACGTCGATTTCACCACAGCACGTGTCGTCCCACCAACCCGGAATGTTGAAGTAGGCGAACTGGTTCGTCAGCGGATTCTTACCGTCCTCCGGACCGTTCGGAGGGCTCATTGTTTCGCTTGGGTTCGACAATACGACCTTGGGCGTGGTGACACATTCGCCCTTTCCGGGCGCGGGAACGAACAGCAGCCGGTCCTTCGAATCCAACCGAAGCTGCCCGAGTTCGATATCCCTGGCGGCCTTGTAAGTGACATCAACTTCTTTCGAAGGATCCTTTGGGGTGAAACCCTCAAACCGCAATTCGCCCGGCAACGTCCCCTTCTCGATGTCCCTGAAAACATCACCTTTCATGATCACCGGTTGGGTCTGCCCCGAGGCGATCGTATGCACCCCCGGGGTCGATGATCAGCTTGTCGCGTTCGATCGGCTTCATACCGGGCTGGATGGAAGGGTTTCGCAACTTGTCCGGATCAAACAGATACGCACCCTGAAATGCATAATTCGCCGCTTTCATGTTTCTGACATGAACCCGCCAGCGAACGGAGTGTACGACGTCGGAATGGGAGGTCAGTTCTGCGACGACCTTCTCGTTGGCGTCGTAAGCATAGATAAAGGGTAATTCGAGCCATCCGCTGCCGCCAGGCTTTGTACCGGTGCTCGGTTCTGACCCTGAGCGGCGTAGCAGAGGGACTCATTTTTTTGCCGGATTAGCATCGGCCATCTTTCTCCGGTCAAAGAATCGACTGGTTCGCTCTCTGATAGATTCCCAGAAGACGTAGAGCATCGGGATTAAGAACAGTCCGATACTACTCGCAGCGATCATGCCGACGAATACCGGCGTGCTGACCGCCTGCCGCGCGATCTCCGATGCGCCCCTCGCCCACACCAGGGGTGCCAGTCCGAGGATGAACGCGATCGACGTCATCAGCACGGCGCGGAACCGCATTTCGGCGCCAAGAGCTGCGGCTTGCTCAAGGCCCAACCCTTGCTCACGCTGTTCCTTGGCGAACTCAACGATCAGGATGGCGTTCTTCGCGGCCAGCGCGATCAGAACGACGAGTCCGATCTGCGCATAAAGATCGAGCGTGAGGCGCGCAATCAAAATCCCGGCAATGGCACCGAGCACACCGATAACCACCGAAAACAGAACCGGAATAGGAATGATCCAGCTCTCGTAGAGAGCGACCAAAAAGAGAAATGCGAACAGCAACGCCATGCCGAGCACGATCATGGTCTGGCCGCTCGCCGCCTGTTCCTGATAGGCAGTCCCGGTCCATTCGAATGCGTAGCCAGGTGGGAGCGTCTTGGCAGACACCTCGGCCATGGCGTCCAATGCCGTACCCGAGGCTACGCCCGGAGCCGGGCTGCCGTTGATGGTCACCGAGCGATAATTGTTGTATCGCGTGATGACTTGCGGCCCGGTCACGGTGCGCGCCGATGCAATCGACTGTAGCGGCACCATTTCACTTTTTGAATTTCGGATGTAGGTCTTCCAAAGGGAAGATATATCGCGCCGATCCGTTGCCTCGGCTTGCAAATTGACCTGCCAGGTCCGGCCGAAAAGGTTGAAATTATTGATGAAGTAACCACCTAGCGTCGCTTGCAGCGTGGTGAAAACGTCATTGAGCGTGATGCCGAGCGACTGCGCCTTCTCGCGATCGATATCAAGAAAGATCGAAGGCGCGTTGGCTCCGTATGTCGAGAAGACCCGTGAAAGTCGCGGGTCCTGATTGGCTGCCGCGATCAGTCCCTGAACCACCGAGCCCATCGCTTTCGGGTCGGCACCTTCCAGATTCTCGAGCTGATATTCGAAACCGCCGGTGGTTGATAATCCCACGATGGGAGGGAGATTGAAGGGCAATACAGTCGCAGTGCGTATTTGCTGTGTCGCGTCAAACAGCTGCGCAATCAGGGCTTGAGCCGAATCGGCCACACCGGTGCGCTCTTCGAATGGCTTCAGCTTGACGATCATAAACGCATTGTTGCTGGCAGCATAGCTGTCGAGCAGCGAGTAGCCGATGATCGAAATGGTGTCCCGCACTTGGGGCATCCCCTTGAGGACGCTCTCGACCTTCTTGACGGCTTCGCTTGTCCGGTTGACCGAAGCGCCATCCGGCAATTGAACGTTAATGAAGAATGTTCCCTGATCCTCCTCCGGCAGGAAGCCCGTGGGGGTAACCCGCATTAAACCAAAAATTCCCAGACCGAATGCAGCAACCAGCACCATTGATATGACCGACAGCCGCAAGGTCTTGCGAACGACTGTGGCGTAGCCGTCGCGCACCTTGTCGATTCCTTGTCCGATGCGTCCCATAATGCCGCGCCGGGGAGAATGACGAAGGAAAACTGTGCACAGCGCCGGAGACAGTGTCAGCGCATTGATCGCCGAGATGAGCACCGCAGCACTGATCGTCACGGCGAACTGGCGAAACAGTTCACCCGAAATGCCGGCGATGAAGGCGATAGGGACAAATACCGACAGCAGGACCAAAGTGATGCCGATAATCGGCGCCGTTACCTGCGCCATCGCTTTTTTCGTCGCTTCCGCAGGCGATAGATCCGGCTCTTCCTCCATGACGCGCTCGACGTTCTCGACCACGACAATTGCGTCATCCACGACGATGCCGACCGCGAGCACCAGCGCCAGCAACGAGACGGTATTGGCCGAATAACCAAGCATAAGAAGAACAGCGAAGCTTCCGACCAAGCTAACTGGAATGGCAATGATTGGAATGATGGTCGCGCGCAGATTGCCGAGAAACAGGAACACGACAATGCCGACGAGAACAAATGCCTCGATAAGCGCCTTTATGACCGCGCTGATCGTATCTCTGACGAAAACCGTCGAATCATGCACCACGCGAGCTTGCAGCCCCTCGGGAAAGCGATCTCGGAGCTTTTCCAGGGTTGCGTTCACAGCCTTTGATACTGTGAGGGCATTGGCGCCAGGCGACAGATAGATACCGATCGTGACCGACGGATCGCCGTTTAGCCGGCTAAAGGTATCCTGATTCTGCGCTCCCAGCTCGATCCGCGCGACATCCTTGACCTGCAGCACCGAACCGTCGGGATTGGCTCGAATGACGATGGCGCCAAATTGCTCCGGAGTCGTAAGGCGTCCCTGCGTCTGCAGATTTAACTGAAACTGCTGATCCTCAGGAATCGGACGAGCTCCAAGACGGCCGATCGGCGCCTGGACGCTCTGAGCCTGAACGGCGCGAATGACGTCAGAGGGTCCCAAACCGAGGCTCGTCAATCGTGCGGTATCGAACCAGATCCGCATCGAATAGTTTTCGCGCCCAAATAGAAGCGCCTGCCCCACGCCCGATATCCGCGACAACTCGTCCAGGACGTTGATGATGGCGTAATTGGTGATGGTCAGCGGATCGAGCTTGCCGCCCTCACTGTAGAGCGTAATGAACTGAAGGACTGACGACGTTCGCTTTTGAACGGTCAATCCCTGAAGTTGCACCTCTGGCGGCAGACTAGCCATCGCGGTCTGAACGCGGTTATTGACGTTGACGGTATTAATATCGGGATCTGTACCGAGAGCAAAACTGACGTCCAGATTATAACTTCCATCGGCGCCGCTACTGCTCTTCATGTAAATCATCTTGTCGACGCCGACGACCCTGGACTCGATTGGCTGCGCCACCGTCGCCTCCAACACCGAGGCGGAAGCACCTGGATAGACCGCCGAGACCTGAACCTCTGGCGGAACGATATCGGGTAATTGAGCGACAGGGATGCGCGAGAGTGCTAGCAGACCCGCAAGGGAAATGACGATGGCAATGACAATCGCCATGCGGGGGCGATCGATAAAATAATCTGAGAGCATGCGTTATCTCCCAGCAGATATTGATGACGCCGGTGCCGGCGAGACCGCAAGATTTGGCCGGACCCGTTGGATGCCTTCCACGACGACTCGCTCATCCGGTTGCAAGCCATCGACGACCCCCGCGACGTCAGGGGTTGATTGTCCCAATTTCACGCGGCGTTGTTCGGCCACGTTCTTATCGTTGACCACGAACACATAATCGCCCTGCTGGTCGGCAAGGATCGCGGCGCGCGGAACCGCCAACACCTTGAGCGGTTCGACAGCCTCAAGCAAGACGGTGACAAATTCCTGGTCCGTCAATTCGTAAAGCTTCTTCTCCTCGACTGTCTGAATCCTCGAATTGGGAATCGTGCCGCGCAAGATGAGGGTGTCGGTATCCTTAGCAACGCCGATATCGACGAAATCGAGCTTGCCGATCTGATCATATAATTCCCCGTTCGGCAGGCGCACACGAATCTGGACTGCACGATAGCCGCCCTTGTCGGCATAGCGTTTCCTTAGTTCGAGAACGCGGCGCACCGAGACAGGAAAAATCACATACATAGGATCCGGACTGACGATCGTGGCCAGCGTACCGCTGGAAGGACTGACAACGTTACCGACCGTGACCGAGGTTTGGCCAATGAGGCCGTCGATGGGCGCTTTTATTTCGGTGTAATCGAGATTTATCTGCGCTTGGTGGAGCTGCGCTTGCGCGGCCTTCAGTTGCGCTGCCGCCGTGCGCTGCGCCGCCAGCGCGGTGTCGGCTGTGACCTGCGTACCGGAATTCTTCCGCAATAGTTCCTGCGCGCGGAAAAGCGCGAGATCTGCGTTCTCAAGTTGAGCCTTAGCTTCGGCAACCGCCGCTTCCTTAGCTTCGACCTCTGCTTCGAAAGGCGCGCGCTCGAGCCGATATAAGACCTGGTCTTTCTTGACGTCGGCACCTTCCACAAAAAGCCGTTCGTCCATGAACGCAGTGACACGCGCAACCAGATCGACCCGGTTCCGAGCCTGAATGCGGCCGTTGATTTCGGTACTCTCTGCCATCGGTTTGAATTCAACTGCAACAACTCCGACCGCTGGGGGCGCAGCGGAGCTCACTTGCGCAATCGCAGATGTTGCCGACAGAAATGCTCCAGCAATGAAGATGTAGACCGATGAGAGAGCGCGCATGGCTTCATATCTCCTAACAATCGGTGTGGTAGGCCGGCTCTCTTTACGCGTGGAACATATGGCCTACAGCGCTTGCTGTTCGCAAATCGTACGGCGACCCGGAGGCGATTGTGAAGCTAACTATCATAGCGAAGTGTATATGAGGGTGAGGAGGAGTAAAGCGCGAGGGTGGAACGCCCTACTTGATTATGGTGGCCTAACGCTCTTTTGCGACGAGCGATAAGTCGAAGGTGAGGTAATAGTTGCGTGCGCTATTTTGACGGGTGACTATGACGAGCGGCCAAAAAACCGATCAATATAGTGATTTTTGATCTAGACAGGACGAACCAGATGTCGACTCAGCAATTTGCCGAACGGGGCTTTCGGGCAGCCGTAGTCCGTCAGAAAGGCGGACCCTTCCGAATCGAGTCGGTGAACATCACACAACCGAACAATAACGAGGTGTTGGTCCGCGTAGTAGCGACGGGCATGTGCCACACCGACATGGTCGCACGCGATCAGATCTATCCAGTGCCGCATCCGATTGTCCTCGGCCACGAAGGTGCCGGAATTGTAGAAGCGGTCGGAGAGAGCGTGACCAAAGTAAAGAAGGGCGATCATGTCGTCCTCACTTTTAATTCCTGCGGAGCTTGCCGTCCTTGTCAGGAAGGTCATCCGGCCTACTGTGAGAACTTCAACGACTATAATTTCTCTGGCGCGCGCCCCGACGATGGCTCGCACGCCCTGTGCGGACATGATCAGACCCCGCTAAACGATCGTTTCTTCGGCCAATCCTCATTCGGTGCCTACGCCATTGCCAACGTTCGAAATGTGGTGAAGGTCCGCAAGGATGCGCCACTGGAACTGCTTGGGCCTCTGGTTGCGGCATACAGACGGGTGCCGGAACTGTGCTCAATGCACTCAATATCGGTCCGGGCGCGAGCTTTGCGGCCTTCGGGGCTGGCGCGGTTGGCCTTTCGGCGGTCATGGCAGCGGCAGCGGTCGGCGCGACGACCATCTTCGCGATCGACGTCGTGTCCTCGCGGCTGGAATTGGCACGGCAACTCGGCGCCACCCACGTCGTCAACAGCGCCGACGATGACCCGGTCGAGGTGATCCGCGCAGTTACCGGAAAAGGCGTAGATTTCGCTATGGATTCGACCGGTATCACATCCGTGATCCGTAATGCTGCACTGGCATTGCGCCCAACAGGAGCCGCTGCGATTGTTGGCGCTTCGAAGCCTGGAGCGGTGCTTGACCTCGACGTCAACGATCTGATGCAAAATGTCAAAAGCGTCCGTGGCGTCGTTGAAGGCGACAGCATTCCCGACGTGTTTATTCCCAAGCTCATCGACCTCTATCTTGCTGGCCGCTTCCCCTTCGACAAGCTGGTCAAATTCTATGCCTTCGACCAGATAAACGAAGCTGCAGCCGACAGTGAAAAAGGAGTCACGCTGAAGCCAATCATTCGCATCGGCGAAATCTGAAGCGATCGAATGTGGACGAGACCATGTTCTTACCCCGTGCTTCCACCTGTTCCTTGTCAAAGGTATCGTCATGAGCCCTCCGCAAACCACATTGGGACAGGTCACCACGAAAGATTATCGTGGTGTAGCCATCCACACCTACAATGCCCCCGAGGAGGGACTTTACGTCGCCTCCCAGATTGTGGAGACGGCGGACGGGCTCGTCGTCTTCGACGCTGTGTTTCACGTCAAGCATGCCGAGGAACTTGCGAATTACATCGCCGGACTCGGCAAGCCAGTGAACCGGATCGTGCTTTCGCACATCCACCCCGACCATTGGTCGGGTCTGGGCGTGCCGCATGCACGTTTTCCCAAGGCGCCGATATATGCCTTTCCCGAGATCATCGCCTATATCCGCAAGAACGGTCAGAAAATCCTCGATGCTCGCAACGAGGCCTTCGGCCCGGTGGTGGCCAAGACGCCGACATTGCCGGATCATGATCTTGCGGTCGGCGAGGCAACCATCGGCGGCGTGCGTTTCGAATTCGAACGCCAGCCCGATGGGGAATCCGACTGGCAGTCTATTGTTCGTCTGCCCGTTGCGGGCGTGGTGATGGCCTTCGATCTGGTGTTCCCACCTGAAACCCATCTGTTCACCGTCGCGAACTATTACGACCATTGGGTTGAAATACTTCGGGGTCTCAAGGGAGATGCTGCAAAGGGCTACGACACGCTGATGATCGGCCACGGCAAGCCCGTGGGCTTCGATGTCATCGAGAGCAATATCGCTTATTTGCACAAGGCCAAGGAACTTCATGCGGCCAATAGTACCGCGGAAAGCTATGCCGAGGCGCTCAAGGGAGCCTATCCGGGCTATTATGGCGGCGGCTGGGTCGATTTCTCGAGCCTGCTGCTCTATAAAATCATCAATCCCTAGTCGCCAATCGCCCAGCGCCTGCCTGTGACGGATAAGGTCTGATTCAACTGCGTTTGGATCGCCCTGGGCGTCGCGCACGCTGATCGGCCGCAAGCTCAAGAAGCTTGATGACGTGATATCGGTATCGGTAGTCGAGCCGACGCTCAGCGGGCAGATCAGCAGGGAGATAAAGAGGGTAGCGGCCGGCCTCGGCGGCGAAGCCGTCTTTCTTGTCCTTGGCTTGCACCGGCTGCCAGTTGGCCATCCATTTACCGTTTGTCAGCATGATCGCCTCCATTAACTTCTCAAGGTAATAGCGGTGCCAAATGGATCACGCAGGACCGTTCCTTCGACACCACTCGTTGGTTCTACGCCTGCGCCTTCGGCGCGCGTCACGATCTTCGCGATATCGGCAGGATCGCGGACGATGATCTCGACATTGTCGAGTCCCGCTATGTTCTTCGGGCGTTGCGTGGCGCCGCGACTATTCCAAATATTGCCGGCGAGTTGATGGTGATAGCCGCCGCTGCCGTAGAAGCTGGCGCCGGGGTAGTCGACAGTGGTGTCGAAGCCGAGGACGTCGCGATAGAAACGGTCTGCCGCTGCCGTATCTCCAACCTGAAGGTGCACGTGGCCGATGCTGCCGTCTTTAGGAAAGCCGGTCCAGCCTGCTCCTTCGCCTGCTGCGAGCAGGTTCTGCTTGTCGAGCGGATCGGTGCTCATCCTGATATCGCCATTCGCGCCACGCCAGCGCGCGACGGGTCGGTCAGCATAAACCTCGATGCCGTTGTCTTCGGGGTCGGCGAGATAGATTGCCTCGCTAACGATGTGGTCGGACGCGCCCTGGAGCGGCACACGCGCCTCGACGGCGTGGCCCAGCCAGCGAGCGAGATCGGCTCGGGTCGGCATCAGGAAGGCCGTATGGAAAAGCCCGGCCTGCCTCCGGTCGCGCGGAGCGAGGGCGGGGTCGGCTTCGAGCACGAGCAGGGACGTGTGACCTGTGCCCAACGTTGCCTCGCGATCGTCCTTCGCCATTAACGTCAGGCCGAGAACGGTGCGGTAGAAGCCTGAGACGGCGTCGAGGTCGCGCACCTTCAGCCGGACCTTGCCAACGCGCATTGGCGCTGCGCTCATGTCGAAAAAATCAGACGCTGCGGTCATGATGAATGCTCCTCAAAAAAGAGCGGTCGCGGATTCGTTCCGCGACCGCACCAAGTGCTCAGGCGTGGGCGCGCTTCAGAGCGTAGGCCCCGTCGCCAAGTAGAGCCTGTACAATAAGGGCTACCGCCCAAAAGGCGGGAAACTCCCAGCCGCCGCCCTGGTTCGAGAAGAAAAAGCCGGCCGACCCATGCGGAGCGTAGATCGTGCCGAGCAGGATTGGCACTAGCGCCAGCGCAACCCAACGGCTCCAGACGCCCAGAATTAGAGCGATGCCTCCGCCAAGCTCTGCGGCGATGACCAGATAGGCAAGGAAGCCGGGGAAGCCCAGGCTTTCAAAGAATCCTGCGGTGCCAGCCGGCGTGAAGATCACCAGCTTGAGCCAGGCGTGGGCGAGGAAAAGAACGCCCATCGAAACACGCAGGATCGTCGCGGCAAGATCGGCATTGGTCACGCCGGAAATGAGAGCTGGGCGGGCTGCGTGTGCAGAAGTTGTATAGGTCATGGTGCTGTCCTTTCGATCCGCGGCTCAGGCGATGCCTTGCCATGTCGGTGCGATGTCAGTGCCGTGGCCGAGGCCGTAGCCTAAAGCGATGTTGAGGCCTGCGAGCGGCTCGAGATACCGGGCTGAGGCGAGACCTCCGGTCTCCACCGCGGCCAGGCCCGCGCTTTTGGCGAGTGAGACAACACTCTTCCGCGCCTCAGCGTCGTCACCCGCGACAAAGACCGTTGCCGGCTTTCCGGACGCTTTGCCGCCGTTCTGAAGCACGGAGGCGAAGACGGTATTGAAGGCCTTCACCACCTTTGCGCCCGGCGCTCGCTTCTGAATTTCCTCGGCCGCGCTGGTGGTATGACCGATAGTGAGGCCGGAAAAGTCAACGGTCAGGGGATTAGTGATGTCGATGACGATCTTTCCGGCAAGGTCACCGGCGGCCTCAACGACGTTGGCGGCTGCTTCGTAGGGCACGGCCAAGACGACCGCGTCCGCAGCGCCGGCCGCATCGGCTAACGAGCTGACCCCGATGCCGGTGCCGAGTTTAGCTGCAACCGTCTGCGCCTTTACCGGCTCCCTAGAAGCCAGGGTGATATTATGTCCGGCCTTGTTGAAGAGGGCAGCAAGGCCGCTGGCCATATTGCCGGTTCCGAAGATGGCGATGTTCATGTCGAATCTCCTGGTTGTGACGCCACATGCGTCGTGCTCCAGGAAACATGGCCCTATTTGATCTGAACGATAATCCGGTCGCCTAGAAGTTCATTACATCTAGAACGGAAGAAATCTACCAACCCTTCTCCCAGTGCGGCGTTCCGCGATACCGCTCGACCAGAAAATCAACCAGGACACGGACCTTCGTGGCGAGATGACGGCTGTGCGGATAGAGAGCATGCACCGTGTAGGGTTCGGTTTCGAAAGCTTGCAGAACGCGTCGTGTCCGGCCCGCACGCAGAGCCCTGCCCGCAATAAAGCTTGGCACACAGGCAAGCCCGAGCCCAGCCTCCGCGGCGTTGAGACAGGCCTCGGCATTGGAATAGCGAAGGCGGCCACCGACTGCGACGTCGATCGGGGTGCCCCGTGCGTTTCGAAGCGGCCAGCGATTCGGCTCCCGGAAATTCGTGTCGATAATGCAGTCGAAGTGCGCGAGGTCGTTGGGCTTTTTTGGTTCTCCGCGACGCTTGAGGTAGGTCTGCGATCCAACGATCACGATGCGCACGTCGCAAAGCTTGCGCACGATCATACTGGAATCGTCGGCCCGTCCAACCCTGATGGCCATGTCGAAGCCTTCGTCGACGAGGTTCACCATCCGATCCGAAAAGCTGACATCGAGTTCGATCTCGGGAAATTTTGATGCGAATTCGTTCAGCCCCGGTGCTATTTCCGTGGTCCCGAAAGTGAGCGGCACCGTTAGCCGCAACCGCCCGCGCGGCGCGCCCGACTTATCCCGGACTGCGGCGTCCATATTATCAAACTCTTCGAGCAACGGCCGAAGCCGATCGAAATAAGCGTGCCCTGCTTCGGTCGGTGATACGGCGCGCGTGGTGCGGCTGAGGAGGCGAACACCGAGCTCATTTTCAAGCCGCGAGACCAGCTTTGAGGCTTGGCCCGAGCTTGTGCCGAGCCGCTCGGCGGCGGCGGTGAAGCTTCCGGTTTCCATCACCGCAACAAACATCCGCTCGGGTTCCAGCCTGTCCAATGTTGCCTCCGACCAAGATCAAGCGTCGCTTTCGCGCTGCTACCATTGTCGGGACATGAGCGAATATCAATATACAGACTCAGCTGAGCGCGAAATCGTCGGCAGCTCAGTACCACTCTCAGCGAACGCCGACGAAATGGATGTCGGTGGCATTCAGTCACAGAGAGATCCAAAGTTCTTCCGCTTGGTGACGATCTTCTGGTTGATCCCCTCATGCTTGAACGCACGAAAGCTGACATTCCCTGTTGCGCCAAGGTTGACGTCTATGCGGCTCCAGCGCGACGGAAAATACTTTTCGAGGACGAGCTCACATGGGGCTTTTGATCGACGGCAAATGGCACGACCAATGGTATGACACGGCTGCGAGCGGCGCTTTATCCGTAGCGAAAGTCAATTCCGTAACTGGATTACCACCGACGGCGCGCCCGGTGCCAGCGGAGAGGGCGGATTCAAGGCGGAGGCGGGCCGCTATCATCTCTATGTCAGCCTCGCCTGTCCTTGGGCGCACCGCACTCTCATCATGCGCGTCCTCAAGGGACTGGAAGACATGATTTCGGTCTCGGTCGTCCACTGGCTGATGCGCGAGGACGGCTGGACCTTCAAACAAGGATCGGGAGTCACGCCCGATGATTTGAACGGCGCCGATTTCCTCCACCAGGTTTATACGGCCGCGCAGCCGGACTATAGCGGCCGCGTGACCGTGCCGTTCCTATGGGACAAGCAGCGGCGCACCATTGTCAATAATGAATCCTCTGAGATCATCCGAATGCTCACCAATGCCTTCGACGCGGTTGGGGCAACGTCGGGCGACTATTATCCGGCGGATCTGCGCGGGCAAATCGATGCAATGAACACGCGAGTTTACGACGGCTTCAACAATGGCGTCTACAAGGCCGGCTTTGCGACTAGTCAAGCGGCCTATGACGACGCGGTTGCGGGCGTGTTCCAAACACTCGACTGGCTCGAAGAGCGTCTGGCGCGCCAACGCTATCTTTTAGGAGAGCGTCTCACCGAAGCGGATATCCGGCTGTTCACGACACTCGTACGCTTCGATGAAGTCTATCACGGCCACTTCAAGTGCAACCGGCATCGGATCGTCGATTATCCCAATCTCTGGAGCTTCACGCGCGAGATCTTCCAGCTTCCCGGTGTCGCCCAGACTGTGAACATGGAGCATATTAAGCGCCACTATTACGAAAGCCATCAGACGATCAATCCTACCGGCATAGTGCCGGTCGGTCCCGCTCCGGATTTCATGGCTCCTCACGGTCGCGAAGCGCACTGACGTGAGCCCCAAGCTGTGAACCGCATTTGAACTGCAAAAAGCGCGTCATCCGATTTGCCGCTCTAAGCACGAGGGCAACGACATCATGCGGAAATTGCCGATCTGTGAGGCACTCTCCGGAGAATCGCCCCGCGGCGGGCGTAAGGTTGTCATAGTTCTAAGAAGCTAAAATGGTCAGATTACGCAGGAACTCGGGCAAGCCTTCGGGATTACGATTACTCGCAGTTAATCGTCCGCATCGCCTAGTTGTGCGTTCCGGCTATTATCCTGCTCATGGAGATCACGAGAAATCTCTCGTTAGTCCGTACATTTCTACGAGTGCCAAAATCGCATTTTCGTCGCGGACTGCCATTATTACAGCAGGCCAGAAGACGGGCACAGAACTTGACCCTTGAAACTGAAGCTGGGACAGTGTGCTTCACCTCTTCCAACGTCGGGCGGGGTCGATGTGCCCCTAAAATAAACGGACGTTTGCCGTGATGAGCAAGCCCCGCTATCAGAATCTCGAATTGCAGCCGATCGCCGGGCAATGGCGCGTAGGGAGCGCCGGACGCGATCTCTATGTCATGGATCCGTTCACTGGCGAAAGCCTGCTGAAACTGTCGATGGCCAGTCGCGAGGATCTGGATCAGACCTATCGTGCAGCGCAAACGGTTCAAGCTGAATGGGCTGCAATGGGCCCCACTACGCGTGGCGACATCATGCGTCGGGCGGTCGACATCTTCGATGAGCGGAAGGAAGAAATTCTTGACTGGTTGATTCGTGAATCGGGCAGCACCAGCATCAAGGCCGAAATCGAATGGGCCTCCGCCCGCGCCATCACCTTGGAATCTGCGAGCCTGCCGGGCCGCGCTCATGGCCGCATTCTGCCCTCAGATGTGCCGGGCAAAGAAAGCCGCGTCTATCGCGCGCCGCTGGGCGTGGTCGGGGTGATCAGTCCATGGAACTTCCCGTTGCACCTCAGCGCCCGTTCGGTTTCCCCAGCGCTGGCGCTGGGCAATGCCGTGGTCATCAAGCCGGCCAGTGATACGCCCATCACCGGTGGCCTTCTGCTGGCGCGAATCTTCGAGGAGGCCGGGCTACCACAAGGTGTGCTGAGCGTATTGGTCGGCGCCGGTTCGGACATCGGCGATGCATTCGTCGAACATCCGGTGCCGTCCTTCATCTCTTTCACTGGCTCCACACCGGTTGGTCGCAACATTGGCCGTCTCGCCAGCGGCGGTACTCATCTCAAGCGCGTGGCTCTGGAACTAGGTGGCAATAGTCCGTTTGTGGTGCTGGCCGATGCGGATGTCGAGGCTGCGGTGAACGCTGCGGTGGTCGGAAAGTTCCTGCACCAAGGGCAGATCTGCATGGCCATCAACCGCATCATTGTTGAAGCGCCCCTGGTGGAAGAGTTTACGCAACGTTTCGTCGCGCGCGTCAAGGCTTTGCCTTATGGCGATCCAAAGAGGCCGGAAACCGTTGTGGGTCCGGTGATCAACGCCAAACAGCTTGCGGGACTCAAAGACAAGATACGCAAGGCGCAGCAGGAGGGTGCGGAGATGCTGGTGGGCGGCGAACCGCAAGGCAACGTCATACCGCCGCATGTATTCGGCAACGTGACCGCAGATATGGAAATCGCTCGCGAGGAAATCTTCGGTCCGCTGGTCGGTATCCAGAGCGCTCGCGATGCAGAACATGCACTGGAGCTGTGCAACAGCAGCGAATACGGCCTATCCAGCGCCGTGTTCACCAGAGATACTTCGCGGGGGGTGCAGTTCGCACAGCGAATACAGGCGGGCATGACACATATCAACGATATGCCCGTGAACGACGAGGCAAACGCTCCTTTCGGCGGAGAGAAAAACTCCGGCTTGGGGCGGTTCAATGGTGACTGGGCAATTGAGGAGTTTACTTCGGATCAGTGGGTCACGGTGCAGCATGCGCCGCGCCAGTATCCGTTCTAAGCAATGCGTACTCGCCGGTTTGCTTGCTACTGGAGAACCAACATGCCTGATTTCTTGAGTGGCAAGGTCACGAAACGGATGCTGTTCGCAACTGTACTGCCATTTGCGCTAATGACCGCTTCCATCCAGGCGATGGCTGATGGCCAGTGGGGCAGTGGCAAGAATCTGTATGATAAACTTTGCGGTCTCTGCCATGCCCCCAACGTGGGAGTGGGGCCGGTGATCGCCGGTCGCGGGCTACCCGAAGCTTACATTAAGTCGGTTGTACGCAATGGCCTCAACGCCATGCCCGCGTTTCCGGCCTCCTACATAGACGACAAATCCATTGCTCAGGTCACCGAATATCTGTCGAGTCTGCCCCCGGCTACTCAACCTTAAGGAGCCCGACATGAGTGTGAATCGTCGTTTCGTGCTCAAAGGCGCAGCCGTGAGCAGTATCGGTCTGACCGTGGACGGTTTTATACCCGCGCTGGCGGCTAACTTTGAAGCGCCGATCGGTGACGAAGCTACGGAGCCAACAATGTTGGCGCTCGTAAACGAGGGCGAGGCTGAGTCGATGTTCCTGTATGGCGCCATGGCGGCTGGTAAAGCGACATTGCGCGTTCAGAAGGTCGGCCGCGATCTGGGATTTATGCTCGATTTTGAGCGTCGCCTACGTCACGGTCTGCCAATGCGGGTTATCGGCCTGCTGGATGATGCCTCAGCAACTCTCATAGTAGATATGGCCCGTAGTGGCGGCGCACGTGTGCAGTGGCTTGGGCAGCATACTGCCGAAGACGGGTTCACCCGGCATCATGTCCTCAGCACTGATATGTCCGAAGGCTGCGCGCAGCAGCTTAGCCGCCAGCTGCACGATTGTGGAGCTGGTTTCAAATTGATTGAGGAGCGCCAGAACGGTCCCATGGCGCCGCGTCAGCTGATCGGACTCTCACGGGGGGCCAGCCAATCTGTACAGTGGGCGAGCAGCATTGGTTATTTGCTGGCTTCGATCGGCACGCGCACGACGCTGGCCGCTCCATTGGCTCCCGCCGCGAACACGCCGATCACCGGCAGCTTCGTTTCCTTTTCGATCGATGTCTGAAGGAGCTGACCGAATGGCTGAACAAAATAACGCTGTGCTGCCCAGAGGAGCGGTCCGGGACGAATTCAACAAAGCCATCGAGAAGTTCCGCGCCTTGCTGGGTGGAGAGAACGTGTTGGTCAACGCCGACCAGCTCGCGCCCTATAACAAAGTCATGATGTCCGTCGAGAATGCAGCCCATGCGGCGTCAGCAGCTCTGACGGCCACCACTGTCGAGCAGGTGCAGGGTGTGGTGCGAATCTGCAATGAGCACAAGATTCCTATCTGGACCATTTCCACCGGCCGAAACTTTGGCTACGGCTCGGCCGCGCCGATCCAGCGCGGCCAGGTTATCCTCGATCTGAAGAAAATGAACAAGATCATCAAGATTGATGCGGAGATGTGCTACGCCCTGGTGGAGCCTGGTGTGACTTATGGACAGCTCTACGACCACATCACTGAGAACAAGCTGCCGCTGATGCTGTCGTTCTCGGCACCTTCGGCCATTGCCGGACCGCTCGGTAACACCATGGATCGCGGCGTGGGCTACACCCCCTACGGCGAACATTTCATGATGCAGTGTGGTATGGAAGTGGTGCTGGCCAACGGTGATATCTATCGCACCGGTATGGGCGGGGTGAAGGGCAGCAACACTTGGCAGATTTTTAAGTGGGGTTACGGTCCAACTCTGGACGGCATGTTCACCCAGGCTAACTACGGCATTACGACTAAGATGGGCTTCTGGCTGATGCCAAAACCACCGGTGTTCAAGCCGTTCGAAGTTATCTTCGACAACGAGGAAGATATTGTCGAAATCGTCGAGATTTTACGTCCGCTGCGCATTTCCGGGACCATTCCCAATTCGGTCGTGATCGCCAACGTGCTCTGGGAGGCTGGCAGCGCACATCTGCGCCGCTCGCAGTATATCACCGAGCCCGGTCATACGCCTGATCCCATCTTAAAAAAGATGCAGAATGACACCGGCATGGGTGCCTGGAATTTGTACGCCGCGTTGTACGGCACACAGGAACAGGTCGATGCGGACTGGAAGATCGTCGTCGACGCTTTCAAGAAGCTCGGCAATGGCCGCATTGTTACCCAGAAGGAGGCCGGCGATACTCAGCCCTTCAAATACCGCGCCGAGCTGATGAGTGGTGTGCCCAACCTGCAGGAATTCGGCCTGTATAACTGGCGCGGCGGTGGTGGCTCCATGTGGTTCGCGCCGGTCAGCGAAGCGCGTGGCAGCGAGTGCGAGAAGCAGGCGCGGCTGGCTAAGCGCATCCTGCACAAGCACGGTCTGGATTATGTGGCCGAGTTTATCGTCGGTCCGCGCGATATGCATCACGTCATCGACGTGCTTTTCGATCGCACGGATGCGGAGGAAACTAAGCGTGCGGATGCCTGCTTTAACGAGCTGTTGGACGAGTTCGAAAAGGAAGGCTACGCGGTTTACCGTGTGAACACTCGCTTCCAGCAGCGTGTTGCGCAGAGTTATGGCTCGGTCAAGCGAGACGTGGAACACGCCATCAAACGCGCGTTGGATCCGAACAATATTTTGGCTCCGGGTCGTTCGGGCATCGACCTAGATACCTATAAAAAGGCTTGATCTCCGCCGTGAACTCCGAGCCCGTCTCGGCTTCGGCCTTAATTCTGATCTCGCTTCATGCGGCCGAGCAGCGAGGCTGCATCCTGCAATCGCCCGGCCTCATAAATAGGCTGCTCGATATCCATGGCGACCTCGACGCCCTCAGCGATAGCGCCGTTTTGGACACAGGCCTCGGCAGCCTTGGCAATGCGTGCCGCTTCGCTCAGCTTATTATGAATCTCGGCGATGATGAGTTTGATCGCTGTTTCAATGCTGGCGCGCTCCATCGGCCACTCCGTAAGAGTTGGACCCCTACCGCTCTGTTGCCGCGCGAAGTCGAGCGAATA
The DNA here is from genome assembly GCF_031453995.1 of Nitrobacter vulgaris. Classification (NCBI taxonomy): domain Bacteria; kingdom Pseudomonadati; phylum Pseudomonadota; class Alphaproteobacteria; order Hyphomicrobiales; family Nitrobacteraceae; genus Nitrobacter; species Nitrobacter vulgaris. The sequence goes on from NZ_JAVDPZ010000036.1 coordinate 22,554, forward strand.
CTGGATAATCTTGTGGCGAAGAGCGGGGGCGCTGGATCACGATGTGATCGCAGGGGGCTGAATACGGGGCTTATTTCGCCGATGCGCGCCGGGGTTTGGCCGGTGGCTTGCCGGCCATCAGATCCCGCAACAGCTTGATGGGATCAGCCCCAATAGCGCGCACGATCGTCACGAACTCGATGACGTCGATCCGCCGTTCACCACCCTCATATTTGGCGACAAAGGACTGAGGGCGCTTCAAGCGGCACGCCAGCTCATGCTGGGTCAGGCCGGCGTGCTTGCGGGCAGCCACCATCAGGGCACATAAGGTAGCCTGATCTGAGGAATGGACAGTTTTGCCGATCCCGCGGGCGGAAATAGTCATCGCCCGGGCAAGCTGATCCCGAGACGGGATTATCCCAAAAAAGGATAGTATTAACTTTGAAGTCCGATGCTGGACCGCTCAACTGGACTTCGGCGGCACGGCAAGCGAACTGCCAGCTCATGATGAATCCTCGAATGATCGATCTGAGGCCCGAGACCGGTCAAGCCGAACCGCCCGCGCGAACCTTTGCCCCTTCTGTGGTCCGATACATCAAATTGGGGCGGGGCGGGCAGTGGACAGATCAAGCCCTGGATCAAGGGATCATCCCCTTCGGTTACCCGAAAATTGAGCACCCCGTCTGTATCAAGGGCGATTGGATACAGGCGAGGCAGCAGCTGGCGCTGATGGGACGGACACCCGGCGGCGTCAGCAACGGATTGAGGGAGCTGCAGGAGTTTTACGAACTACCGAACGACGCCTTGTGGGTGACCTGCGCTCGAGGTCATTTCTGGTGGGCTTTCGCGGATGGCGGCGTTGTCGAGATCGAGCCTCCGTTGCCCGGCGGTCCGGCCCGCCATCGTCCCACGCGAGCAGGTTGGTCGAACACCGATCTCAATGGCGAGCCGCTGACGGTCCGCAGCCTCAGTTAGGCACTCACGAGCACCGCGAACTATCAAATGACCATTTGCGCGGTCAAGCAGGCGAACTATTTGCTGGCCCGCATTCGAGGGGAGGTCGATCCTCTCAGGACGAAGGCCGCCGCTCTGATCAAGGACCAACGTACTCTGGCATCGCAAATGATCTGCCGGCTCGATTGGCGAGATTTCGAGACCCTGATCGACTTGATCTTTGCCAGGGGAGGGTGGCAACGACAAAGCGCGGTGGGCGGGAATCAGGCCGATGTAGATATGGTGCTGACGCAACCGACTACAAACGAGATTGCCTGGGTTCAGGTCAAGAGCCGGTCGTCACAGGCAGAGCTTGACGATTATTGCCTGCGCTTTCGAAATGACGGCAGTTTCGACCGCTTCTTCTTTATCTGCCACAGCACGCCGAAGATCCTCAAGATGCTGACTCCGCCGGTTCGCAACTTTGGACGGCTGAGCGGATAGCTGACGCCGCAATAGAAGCTGGGCTGTATGGGTGGCTGAACGAGCGAATGCATTAACCGCGACAAATTGGAAGCCAGCTCTCCAATTTTGAGGTTAGCCAGGTTCAGAGCGTTCGGCCTGGATATCGCTCCGAGATATGGAATCACAACCGATTCATCAGACTCAAGTTCTGCCTGGATCTGCTCTTAGTACCGTCAACCGCGCTCACGCAGTGGCCGCCACGTTCCACGATGCGCTGTCATAACCGGTGAAATGGGCTTCGAGCTCTGTCATCGCGAGACGCTCGTATTCATAGGCTTGTGCCAGGAGCGTCCATCTTTGCGCAGGACGGAATGCTGCGGTCTGACGATAGAGCGAAGCGATGGTGCGATATCGACGCACGTTTTCCAGGTCAGCATTCCCACTCATACAACAAACCCCGTTTCTTGTTGACGCGGGCGACTATGCAGCGAGCGATTTTCGAAATCGTTAGCGGATTTGACAGCCGGAGCGAATGGTTTCGGAACTGTTTATCGGATGACAACTGATTGTTCCGTGGCAGTCGCGCCCCAAGCCCCAGCTTTGAGGCGGGCCTAATCCTTCGCCTTCAGTCGCGCTTCATTTTCGGCAATAAAGGCGCGGATCTCATCGGACATGTTCAAAAGCTTCAACCATTGCTCTTTATATAGAGTCACTGGAAAACGTCCCATCCCGTAAACGGAGAGGCCACCTTTGTCACTCACCTTCATGCGGGTGCCCTCTGAAGCTCCTTTCTTCAGGGCATCGTTCTCCTTGCGGAGACGTTCGAGCTCAGCTTTCATATCGTCGTCCGGCATCTCATCTCCCTTTCGTTAGCGTGATGATATCATGCTAAGCTCTCACTTTCACCTCGTCGCCAGTAGCCGCCCGCGCCATATCGTCGGCAAGCCGCTTCTCGGCGGCTTGCAGGAACTCCTTCGACCAATTGTAATACAGGCTCTCAGCGATGCCTTCGCGGCGGTACGGCGCGGCGATCGACCCCTCGCCGCGTAGGCCTTCCTTTAGCCGAGTACTGTTTGCGCGTCGTACAGCGGATGTCCTGATGACCTGCTTCGCTGGCGCCTTCCCTGTCCGGGATTTCTGTCTCATCTTCGATCATTTGAAAGGCTACGATGAACCAGAAATCCTCCGTTCGCAGTTAAGCCGCTTTAGTCCCATCAGCGCTGACGCTGGACCCGGCGGTGTGGCGTTTCGCCCGAGGCGGTGGTGCCTCGGCCCTAAAGGCGCATCGATAAGCGTTTGGGCACAAGGAACGAATAGCAGACGCTTAATGTCAAATGTGGTCGCTGGTCGATCGTATGCGTTGACCCCTCATAATTCGGGATCCGGGCTCTCCAATTTTGGTCAGCTCCGTTCAGAGCGTTTGACCTGAATTTCTTGAAATGATTTCCCTGCACTTTCGAGGATGGCCTCAAGGCGGCAAGATGTGCGCAGCCTGCGGATAATGACGTCACAATAGAGCGGATCGATTTCGATTCCGTAGCCGCGGCGGCCCGTCCGCTCGGCCGCAATCATTGTGGTGCCGGAACCGGCAAAAGCATCGAGGACAATACCCTTTCTATGCGAACAATCCCGGATGGCATCCGCCACCAGCGCGACCGGTTTGACCGTTGGATGAAGGGCAAGGTCGGAACGATCGTTACCGAAGCTGTTCACGCCGGCGTAATTCCAGATATTGGTGCGATAGCGGCCGTGCTTGCCGAGTTCAACGTTGTTGATGTGAGGGCTAGTCCCTGATTTGAAAACGAACACGAGTTCATGCTGAGAACGATAGAGCGACCCCATGCCGCCATTATTTTTGGCCCAGACACAGATATTTTTTAGCTCACGATAGGCATTCCAGCCGGCTTGCAGGATTTCGTCGACATGACGCCAATCCATGCATTGAAAGTGGATCGAACCATCGACGGAAAATTCCGCAAGTTGCACAAAAACAGATGTCAGGAACGCCGTGAACTCCGATTGTGACATCTCGCCCGATGCCATTGCGAACTCCCGGTGCTGCACGCTGCCCAAACCTCCAACGTGACCCGCGATCGGAACATTATAGGGCGGATCGGTAAAGACTAGCTGCGCGCGGACTTCGCCCAGCAATCGCTGATACGTCTCCCGCTCGGTGGAATCGCCACAGATCAGGCGATGGCTGCCGATTTGCCAGATATCCCCGAGCCGCGTCACGGCAGGACCTGAGGGAAGCGGAATGTCCGTATCAGTAGGTTCGTTGCTGTTGGCGATGTCGAGTTCGCCGATCAAAAGATCAATTTCCGGCAGCTCGAACCCCGTTAAACCGACATCGAAATCGATGTCGAGGCTGCTCAAATACTGAAACTCCAGTCCAAGCAGGTTGCGATCCCAGCCGGCATTTTCCGCAAGCTTGTTATCGGCGATGACATAGGCGCGGATCTCGGCTTCGCTCATCGCCGAGGCGCACCGTCGGAACCTGGCTCATGCCTACAAGCTTGGCGGCTGCGACGCGGCCATGCCCGGCGATAATGCCGTTGGCATCATCGATCAAAACGGGATTTGTAAATCCGAACTGTGTGATTGCTCGCGCGATCTGGTCGATTTGCTTCTTGGAATGGGTTCGAGGATTGCTCTTGCGCGGATTGAGGGCTGCGATGTCCTGATAAACAATGGTCAGGTTGGATCTGTTTGCCGATAGTGAGCTCATTTCTTACCTCCGTGACAGGAGGTAGCTTATTAGACACAGAAAACCGCAGGTTCATTCATATTAAGTCGGCGCATTGTAGTTAACGACCCCATTGAGAAACGTTCTCCAAGTCATGTACCTAAGTTCCGCGCGCCGTAACGCCATTCGCGCCGCGCGTTCATGCGGTGGACCGGTCCACCAATCTTTATTGCGAATGGCAGGCCAACCCTGAAGACCCAAGCGGCGATGGCGCGCCCGCAGCCAAGCGAGGTAGCGGGGGTACCTTGCGGTGGCTAAATTGATTCGCATCTCGTTGAAGACCGATTTCGGGGGGCGGCCGGTACGCCACCTTAATTCATCTCGGCGCTTAACGATCGGAACGAGCCAATCCGGAACGGGACTGCCGCTGTTTTTCTTCAGAAGTTCGGTAAGTTCTGGCGACGTTGGCAAGTGGCCCTGAAAAATCTCGCGCTCCCAAAAGCGGAAGCACTTTTTATCAAAGTGATCGTAGATGCTGTCGGCCTGCTTCTCGCCATCGGTGCTCGGGTTGCGTGCCTTCGGCTTCGATGCCGATGCAGGCGCTCGTTCGCTCTGTTTGGTCGATTCAGAATCAATGGCGTTTTTGCATGATGAAGGCTCGTCAATCATTCGCTCCTCCCGAGTGGTCATGCCAATCGGTTGGAGGCTCGAAGGATGAGCCCAATACATGCAAGTACTAGCACCTATGTTTCCTTTCGGCCTGCGACCCGAGGCAACCAGCCGCGTTTTTCGAGTTCGTTGTCAAAGATTTTGAGGTAACTCTCTAGACGGGAGAGGACTTCGAGGTCCTTTGGAGAATAGGGATAGCCCTCGCGAGCGCACTCCTCGGCATCGGCACGTTGTTCCTCAATCATCTTCAGAAAAAGCTCTCTGGCCTCAAGTATTTTCTCAAGCCGATGGAGCTCCTCATGGTTTATCGGACCGATGAGCTGTAGTTTGAAAGTGTTATAGTCGAAGTGCAGGTCATCGGGATGGGGCAAAGGAGGGGGGAGATCGCGGTTACGGCAAGCCTTGGCCCTCGCGGGAACACGCTTCATCAGTCTTTCCTTTTCTGCTTCGTTCGCGAGACGATTTCATATCGTCTGGCCGATGCCATGTTGTGCGCACACAAAACAGCAACAGCGGCCCTCGCAAGGGGACACGCGATCGAACGGCTCGTTATGCCCGGACCGGGTTCCCGTGAAGCCCTTATAGGGGAGAGTTTCGGCGCGCTCTGTGACGTTAGCGGATGATAGGTGCGACAAATCCAGCATTCAATCGCGATCACGCCGCAGCAGTCACCTCGCGCCACGTCTGCATGGCCGAGGCTCGAAATGCCCGGTGCGTCTTCGCTGAGATGAGCTGACGCTGGACGTTGAAGGTGTTGTAGGTGGCGGCGTGGACAGACAGAAATCGTTGGGCTGATCCCGCACTCTTGAACCCCTGCATCTTGCGCTCCCGTCGTCGGGTCGGTTGATGCGAGTTCTCCGCTCGGTTATCGCGCCATCGCCCGCGCTCATGGCGACGAGACAGCCCAAGCTCATGGGCGGCCGCGCCGTAGGATCGAAGATCGTCGGTCACAAACTTGTCCGGAACAGAGGCCATTTTCTTGAACAGTTTCCGCAGCAATTTCAGTGCCGCGCGCTTGTCCCGCTTGCTCTGGACAACAACGTCGCGCCGTCTATGCCGAACGCGAAGTCCTTGACGCGATATATAGACCAACCGGCCATCGATCCTGATAAACACCTCATCGAGATGCCAGGTCGAATGAGGCTTGGGCCGGCGTCGTCGAAGGTCAGCTGCGATCATCGGTCCCATGATTCCGCGCTCCGCCAACAGGTCCTCGACATCCCGGAAGCTGAGGGTAACCGGGCATAGAGCCAGACGGCCTGCTGAATAATCACGGGTGGGAAGCGATATCCGCGTAGCTGAGTTTGCTCATGATCGGCACTTATGGCCGCAGATCAGCGCCGGCAAGCTCAACAACGTGACAATGCCTTCATCAACGGTCATCCCAACCGTGACATCGATCAGCTGCTGCCGTCGGCATACCGAACGCAAGACTTCCGAGCCGTGGCCTGAAAACGCCGCTTACGCCTCAGTAGCAGCGCATGACGTTGACCGTCTTGCCGCCGCCGACGCCGACGCTCTCCTCGCCGCAGCCGGGCACGTAGGGCCGATCCGACGGTATCACATTAGGAGGAAAGCGATGCGCCCAGTTCCAGGGCACGTCGTAAGTGGTAGTGTAACGGACGTCGGTCGGTCCGGCGAACGGCGCCGTGATCGGCCCCGCAGCGGATACGTAAGCGCCATAATCATAGCCATAGCCGGGCCAGAAATAGCCGCCGACGCCCCTACCGCGATGACGGAACCCGTGCAGTCCATTGAACGCATGCGCCCCCCGCACCGTGGCTCCCGCCTGCGGCGCTGCTACGACACCAGCGCCGCCCGCTTGCGCAATCGCTTCATTGGTCGCAAACGCCAGCGCGATCGCGCCGACGGTAACAAGCGCTCCAAGCTTCCTGTAGGTCATGGCACGCTCCAATTCTTTGTTTGTTTGACAGCCCTTGGCCGTACGCTAGGCGCGTCATTTCGCGCCCGCAAACGTATGTTTAATGTTTGGTTAAGATGTAATCTTAAGAGGTCAGCCCTCACGCCCCAGCCGCAGACTTCTACCTGTCGCCAAGAGTTTCTGATGAAAATGCACATGCTGTCTGGCGGCCGTCTGCGAACGCGGCGGAGCGCCTACATTACCGGTGCGGCCGAGGGCGACACCATCGAGCTGTCGGTGTTCCGCGCTGCTCAGGCATGCCCAGGGCAACGTCCTGTTCGATACCGGCTGCGATCCTTGATCGCGGACAACACCGAAGCGCGTTGGAGAAAAGTCCGCCACCCTTGGCTTGGCGGTCCTCGCCGTTTGACCATGTACTTGGCGACGCTTGATTGAGCGACCTCAAACCCAAGCTTGAGAAGTTCGCCGTGGATGCGTGGCGCGCCCCAAAGCGGATTTTCGATGCTCATCTGCCGGATCAGCGTGCGCAGCTCCGTCTCGATCTGAGGTCGCCCTCCCAGTGGGCGCGATCTCCACCGCCAATAGCGGCGAAGCCAGCCCGATGCCAACGCACCAGCGTCTCGGGCCGGATAATCGTGAGAACCTGCAGGATCGACGGAAACCAGCGAGACAGGGATAAAGAACCAGCGATCATGGTTCGTGAGCTGGACGTGACCATGCAGCCTACGCCTCAAGACGATCAACTGATGTCGAAGCATCGCGTTCTCAGCTTCAAGCCGCAACTGACTTGAATGGCGAGGCCAGGACGGCCAGAACGAAACAGAGCAGCCCGATCATTCCACCAGCTTAGGCGATTCCGTCACATTATCAACTCGGATGAGGTTTTCGGCACATACAGGTTGGCGCGCTCTGTGGCGTGCGCTTTTAATCATTTTGCCTAAGACCAATTAATTCCCTGCAGCGCACCGAAAATTCCCTGCTAAATGAAGGCAGGGAATTTTCGGTTAATTCCTTGGATCAACTATCTTTTATGAGAGAAATTTGCCGGCTGATCCGCGAGATGAGCCTTGCCAACCCGTTGTGGGGAGCGCCGAGAATCCATGGTGAGCTTCTCAAGCTTGGCATCGAGATCGGCCAGACCAGCGTCGCCAAGTATATGGCGCGGAGGAGGGCTCCTCCGTCGCAGGGGTGGAAGAGGTTCCTTCGTAACCATGCTGACGGGATCGCCGCGATGACCTGTTCGTGGTGCCGACAATCTCGTTCCGACTGCTCTATGGGTTGCTGATCATGGGCCACGGCCGGCGGCAGATCTTGTGGTTTGGGGTGACCGCGCATCCGACGGCCGAATGGATTGCCAATCAACTGACGGAGGCGTGTGGCTGGGAGCAGACCCCTCGTGACCTGATCCGGGATCGCGATGGCGCATACGGCGGAATATTCCTGCGTCGGGTTCGATCCATCAGCATCCGAGATCGCCCGACGTCTCCTCGCTCACCGTGGCAAAATGCGTATGCTGAACGGCTGATCGGATCGATCCGCAGGGAATGCGTTGATCATATCGTGGTATTCGGCGAACGCCATCTGCGCCACGTGCTGCTCTCGTACATGAGTTACTACAACGGCACGCGCACCCATTTGTCATTGAACAAGGACGCGCCGAAATCACGTGCCGCCGAGACAGCCGGACGTATTCTCTGTCGATCGATTCTGGGCGGACTGCACCGGAGCTCAATTCCCAAGGCGAGATAAAGAACACCCAACGAAGCGGTGCCGATGTCGTTCGCGCTCTGAATGCCCGCGTCGTAAAGGCCGGAGGGTAAGCAGGAAGGCGCGCGTGGGGCCGGCGTTAGGCGTAGGAAGCCGTATAGTACCAGCGACGATTGCCGCTTCAATCGATTGTCGGAAGAGTAATGGCTCCGCCGCAATCGGGTTGGAGATAGCCAAATCGTTGCATCATCGGTGCATGAGCCTGCACGATCCGTTCGATCTGCGCGGGCGAAAGAATCTCGCGCCATTGACCAGCCTTTCCTTCGCGGAAGAAAGACTTCGCCATCGGCGGCCGTTCGTTGAAGCCGTGTTCAGCCTCCTGGCGCTTCAGTTCAGAAAACGAAGAATTCTCGATCGCCCGCATGAGTTGCTGGTCTGTGGGTGACAGCCGCAGAAATCTTGCCAGTTGCCCAAATGCGCGTATCGGGTTTGTGAGCATGTCCTCATAGCGCATCACGTGCACCGGACGGCTAATAAGGCCAACCCAACTCCCAACATGCTGGCTCCAGGTACCGATCACCTCATAGACGTGCCTTTTCCGGCTAGGGATCCAAAAGTTGAGCGTCGCCATATCAGCTATGGTGGCATCGATGGTTTTGTTGATGTGATGGGAAAACGAGATCGCCACGTCGAGAGGGCTGCGAATGATATAGATCGCAGCCAGCGTTGCGTTAATATTGATGGTCGGAGTTTCGAATTCGTGTCCGACGCAGAGGTGCGTTTTGACCAGCGTGGGCCAAGCCGAGTACGCGCGAGGTGGCCTTGTGAAAGGGGCCGCGCTTCTGCCAATTCACGGTGGCTTGCCTCCGCAAAAGGCTTGCCGAGGACTGCCTCGAACGGTCTTGCTCCAAACTCCCATCCCGTATGCTCATGCAAGCGATTGATGTCCTGTGGACCATCTGATTTTCCGGCCAATTCCTTTAGAAGGTTGTGGACGAAAACCCTTACCCACGTATTGCCCGATTTTGGATAGGAGGCGATCCAGATGAGGGTCTGGCGCGCGTCGTGCGGAGGCAGGGAGGGCGTGTCCTGCATTAGGTCAGTGTGCCTGCGACATCGAGCGCTTGCTCATCGGCAATCGTCATTTTTCAAAGTCCTCAGATCTCTACCAAGATGACTTAGAAATAAATCAGAGATAATTTGCTGATCAATGAGTTGCGTATCTCTCGCCGAGAAGCGCGTGCTGCAGCACGTGCATTGGTTGTCATGATTGTACTCAAGGACAATGTGGAAGAGCCGAAATCTTTTTCGGAATTCGATTTTCTGATTTGCAATCAACCATCAGTTGTGAGTAGTGCATCATGGTGTCCGATTGAGATCTCAATGCATGCCAAAGCGTTGTATGAGCTTGCCAGAACTTAGAAATACGAACTGGTCGCCGGGGCAGGGGCCGCCAAGCGATTTAATCGCCGTCCTGAACATGTCAGCGTCATTGGCAACGGTAGCGTACAAGATCCAGCGGTTTTCTTAAGCCGAACCATTCGTTTAGTTCTGGCGCTGCCTCGATGGTTGGCTCGCAGCCACTGAGGGTTTCGGCAAGAACATCATACTGCGCTTCATAGCATCACTATAGCGTCCATTCCAAAATGGAGATTGTCTCCACATTAATTGCGCAAACTGCTGCGTTGACCTTCGATGATACACAACAATTGACGCCTTCTCTTGATGGACCGAGTACAGGTCAACTGCGCTATTTTGGTCAATTTGCACCGGCCGATCGTCGCATCACGGCACGTGAATTGAAGCCCAACGAAGTAGGTAAATTCCAACGATAATGTTGACCGGAAATCGAAGGAAGATAGTGGGGGTTTTGTAAGGTTCAGTTACATCGGGTCACCTGCGGTAATCGTACGTGGGGAAAGTGGTTGGATGGAAACGTTTGTTCATTGGGGATTGATTTTTCTGTTCTTTGGAATTTTTGCTGCGTTGGCTGTTCTGGACAGTCGAATGCAAAAAAAAGCGCGCAAATCTCAAGATCACTTCCTTTCGCCTTTGCCTCTGGCTCGCCGGTTCATGATGCCCGAATTTTATCTGTCCGGGATTTTGCTCGGGTTAATTGCCGTCGTCTATTTTGCCATTAAGGTACCCTTTCGCACCTGGAACGATTTGCTAACATCACTGTGGAATTGAGCCGTACATAGGAACGTGCAATGGCAGATTCTGGCTTTCGCGGCATTACTCTTTCGGCTTCGTACGGCGTAACGGCTAGCTTGGCGGGAAAGGTTCCTGGCGCAGGTGTGAACTTTGGTACGTATACCACCGCTTTTGGTGGTCCCCAAAATAATGAAGCCGGCCTGATGTTTTCTGGGACGTTTGACGCGATGAATCCGGAAGCAGTAAATATTCGCACCATCGGCGCTGTTCGATCTCGATGGGATGCACGGGGCGATGCCGCGCTCGTCGAGAGCCTGACGGAACCAGTCGGCGTCGTAGCCCCCTGTCGGCGAGTAATTTCTTAGCGGGCGGCAACGCGTCGATTATCAACGCCGCGCCCTTGTAATCGCTCATCTGACCTTCGCTGAGCAGCAT
>NZ_JAVDPZ010000037.1:0-31791 GCF_031453995.1 Nitrobacter vulgaris
AGGGAAAAGCGCGCTTCGCGAGCGGCCTCTGCCGCGCCCAGACTGGCCTGCTTTTACTCCGCCTCCGTGGCTTGGTTTTGCTCCGCCGTTGACAGATGCCCTCGACATCGACATAGGCGCGGCCGGCACGACCGATGACGTTCTTGAACTCGCTGATCTCGATGCGCTCGCCAGCCCGGTGAAGCGAAAACATGACGACGGCAGTGGCCGAAAGATTGAGGCCTTGCGCCAAGGTCGGCGATGAGATCGTGACCTTGAGAACATTCTCTCGCAGCAGGTGTTCGACCTCCTTCCTATAGGCCGTGGGCAGCGCCCCGTGGTGAAGCGCGACGCCGAGGCGCAGGCACTTCAAGATGGCACTATCGGCGCCCAGCCATTCCTCGCCGAGTGCGATCGCTGTGTTTAGACGGTTGGGGTCGGCTTCAAGCAGTGAACGCAGGGCGCCGCGTTCATGCAAATCGACAATAACATCGGCGAACGGCTCGACGCCGCGCCGCTCGGGGCAGAAGATCAGAACCGTCTGACCATCATCCACGAGCCGCCAGGCCGTTGCGAGGCAGAGTTCGCGCTGGTTGTCGGGGAAGAGTCGCGTGCGGCGACGCTTCGGTGGGGTCCAGGTCGGCGGGGCCGTGCCGGTTAGGAAGCGCTGAACCCAGGGTCGCTCGTCGCCGACCCGCAGGTTGAGCCGCGCCGTGGGCGACGTCCACACCACTTCGCCGAAGCGCAGCCGGGTCGGTCGCCAGTCGTTCTTGATCAGCGCTCCCGGATGATCGCGGCGCAGCCAGGCGGCAAAGTCGTCGAGCTGGTCGCCATCGGGCAGGATCGCCGAAAGACAGACGATCCGACGCTCTTGCGCGTCCGGGCGGCGAAGAAGCCGCTGGATCTGCACCTCGTAACGGACTTCGCGCTCGTTGGGGCCGATCATATGGCCTTCGTCGAAGACCAGCAGGCCGACATCGTCGAGCAGCGAGGGGTCATTGCGCAGGGCAAAGTCGAGCTTCTCGGGCGTCGCAACCACTATGTTGCGCTCGCGGATCGCGTCCTCGTCGAAGCCGCTGACACCGATGCTGCCATATAGGGCCGAGATGGTCTTGCCGAGTGGGCCGAAGGTTCGCTGCAACGTGGTTTCGGTCTGTGCCGACAGCGCGCGCAGCGGGGTGACGAAGACCACCCGCTTGCCGCCGGCGAGGCAGCGAAGGATGCAGAGTTCGGCGATACGGGTCTTGCCGGCGCTTGTCGGAAGCGACACCACCAGGTCGTCGGACTGGTCGGCGGCCCGAGCGGCCGCCTCGGTCTGCGACGGCCAAAGGTCGATCTCCGCTTTCGGGCGACGCTGCAGCAGCGCAATGAACAGCTCGCGCAGCGGCAACCAGTCGGCTGCAGCCCCACCGGCCGGCTGAAGCGGAACTCTCTCGTGAAAGGTGCTTGACCAGAGATCCGAGAGGAGGTGGATCGCGACGCGATGCGCCCACCATTGCGGCAGCATGTTCATCTCGCTGCAAATCGCGAGGCTGGTACGAAGCCGTTCCAGCGCCTGGTCGACCAACGGCCGCTCGCCGCGTTCCAGAGCGAGCAGGAAAAGCGACATGGCGGCCATGAAGGCGTCAGTGAGCGCTATATCGAGGCCGTCGAACAGGAAATCGTTGCCGTCCTCAGGCGCGGCGGCGGCGGCTTCGGCCTGATCGAGTTTGGCCTGGATGCCCGCGGCGATCCTTGCGTCGCTGCCCTGGCCGGACGCGCGATAGTCGAGGACACTGGAGCGCAGGGCGCCGAAACTGCGGCGCATCAACTGCGCCAAGGCCCGCTCGACAGGCGAAAAGTTCTCTTCGGTCTCGGCAATGGCGAGGAGCGAATAGGCGCGCGCCGAGAGATGGGCGAGATGGTAAGCTGCGGCCGCCATGACGAAATGGAAGTCGCGATCGCTCTCCTGGCGGTCGCCTTTGGCCATGACGGCCTCGAGCGCGGTCGCCGCCTGCTCGAAGGCGGTTCGCGACTGCGCCGCGTCGCCGCCGAGCTCGCGAAGGCGCAGGCCAAGGCCCAGCAACGCATAGGCATAGGAATGGAGATCGTAGCTGAGCTGGGAGGCGAAGGCCGGCGCGTCGGGCGGGAGGGCGCCATCGCGCCAGATGATCGCGCGGGCCTGGCCGCGCGCGATTAGCCGGCCCCTGAAGCCGGCGGTCGCCGCTTCCGCGATGTCGGCCGCAATCGCTTCAGGGGTTGTGGACATCGGCGATCACTCGATCATAGACGGCGCCGATGAAGGCGGCATGGCCTTCCACGCGCAGCCCGATGCCCCATTGGTTGATGGGGCCGGGATAGGCTTGCAGGGAGGCGGTCAGCAGCGCGTCGGGTGCGTTGCCGGAGAATGTGAAAAGCAGATGCTTGACGTTCTGCGGCGGGATGCCGTGCTTGAGCAAGGCGTCGTCGATCGCATCGGCCAGCGGCAGATTGTCGAGTTCGAGCAAGCGGGCGGAGATGAAGGACAGGGCGTGCGCTGAGGGCAGCCCGCCGTCCTTGTCGAGGCCGGCACGGGCCTCGGTCAGAACCTGGGCGGTGAGCGCTGCGCGGCTCTTAGCCTCGGTCTTAAGGAAATGCAGGCGCTGCGACTGGGCGTCCTGGAGGATGCCGATCACGTCGTCGCCGCGCATCGCCATGTTGCGATGGTCCTTCCATCGTAGGCGCTTGATCGGCGCACGGTAGCCGCCGCTATGCGCGTCGATCCATTCGGTCGCGTAAATCTCGCCAAGATCGCCCGACCGGATTTGCTTGGTCGTCGGCAGCTTGCCCTCGATCAGCGCCGCAGCCGCGGGCTTGCCGAGCCGGGCGAGTGCGCGCGCTACTTGTTCTTCCGACGCATAGTGCGTGGGAACGATGGCGGCGGTCGCCTGGATGCCGGTGGCGAGGTTCGCGGCTTGTCCGGTCATCACGCGGCGATGGTGGGTGCCCACGGGCCCGTCGACCGCCACGCACCAGTCATTGAATTGCGCCACGCTCGTTCCTCCCGATCATTGAGGAAAGAGGTCGCGGACGCGGAGGAACGGCGAACCGGTTTCAGCGGCGCGACGGACCTTGCGTTCGAGAACATGCGTGAGCGAAATTTCACGGTCGAGCATCTCGTAGAGATCGAGCCCATCCATGCAGATGACGCGCTTGCCGCGCCCGAAGGCGGCAAGGCCATCCTCGGTGAAGCCGCTATTGCTGACGAACAGGCCGCGGGTCCATGCCGCCTTCTGCTCGATCTTGCCGTGGAAGGTGTGCAGCTCGGCAACACCGATCGGTTGGCCGTGCCATTTGGCCTCGAGGAGATAGATCTCGCTTCCGAGCTGGAAGCTGCCGTCGATCTGCTCGCCACGCAGGCGAAAGGGCTCCTGGGCGGCAAGGCCGAAGGCGTCGAACAGGCCTTTGAGAAAGTCTTCAAAGGCGTAGCCGCGCGCATGGGGCGCGAGCGCGGTGACTTGAAGCAGGTCCGCCTTGATCTTCGTGATCGCCTGTCGATCGACGGAGGCAGGCTGCGAGCTCGCCTCGGGGCGTTGGGGCGCCGCACCGCCAGAGAGGCGGTTGATCAATCCTTGATAGCGCGCCTCGGCATTGGCGACAGGGTCGGCGCCGCCGGAGCGGGCGAGATATTCGCAGCGATGCTCCCATAGCGCCATCAGGGCGCGGACGGCCGTCGCATCGTCGCAGGTCTGCAAGAAATAGCGCAGGCGCTTGCCCTTTGAGCCGCCGTTCGCGGCGTATTTCGGATCGTCGATGTTGACCTTGAGCTCTGAGGCGAAAAAGTCCGAGAAGCTGGGATCGGAGAAATCCAGCACGAAGCCGGGACCCCGGACGAAGTCGACGAGGTCATCAATGAGGCGCAGGTCTATTGATCGAATCGAACTGATATCCTTCCTCCCCAGCAGACAGCCTTGAGTTAGCTGTTGATCATTTCTTCGAGCGCGGCAATTTTCGCGAGGATGTCGTTAAACGAAGCCGGTGTCTCGTCGAACATCATCGGTGCCAAAGCACAGTAAACCCACAAGTCCTTTTCAAGGATGTAGCGGTGAAGCCGCGTCCAGCTCCGGTCAGCGACAAAAACGGCGCGAACAGCGGCCGGAAGTAAGGCGACCTTATCCATCGCTGTCGGCAGCCGCCGCGTTGGCGATCAAAACAAGTGTTGGCCTCATCCATGCGGGCGCCTGAAAGGCCGTGGAAGCTAGTGTCTTCTTATCGTTAGTCGACAGCTGCCGCGCGGCGACCTGCACGACGTCAGCGGCACCCCCGGGGCCGACATGGCGAAGGGCCTGAACGACCGTTCCGGCGGGGCTTCCCGGCGCGATCAAATGCTTGGGCGAAGCGTGGCGAAGATCGACGACGCGCTTGCCCAGCACGACACGTCGCGGGGGACCATCAGTCAGGTAAGTGCTTTGAGCAGGCACCTGCATCGAAAGGCCGAGCGCATTTGCTGCCCGGGCGCCGGAAATCTGCACCTGTGAGCCGGTCTCCCGCGCGAGCGCGTGTGCGACATCGTCGGTAGCAGGCGAGAGAGCCCCCAGCTTCGGATGAACCTTCGGGAAGTCGTACAGCCCACGCGCGAGCCGCCGAAGCTGGCCACCCTTAACCAGTCGCGAGAGTGCTTGATCAACGGCAGGGCGAGCGGCGACGGAGAGGAAGTCACCGGGTGTGAAGACGCTGCCGCGTCCACTTGCGCGAACTCGGCTCATCACTCGATCAGGAACGGATAGCGCCCGGGTTTGCATGTGTCAGAAAATAAGATACGTTTTTCTGACATGCAAGCGCGCCCGAGCTGGTTGTGCTGATGGGGCGGTTGAATGGGGGGACTCGGTGAGGTTCAAAAAAGTTGAGATCTGTAATTTGCGGCTTGCCGACATCGAGTCCGCGGATGCCGTACCTTTCGGCGACAAGTCGACCACGACGCCACTGTCCTCGCTACGGCGTTGAGCGTTGCGACAGGTTGCGAAACGATCGCGAACCAGACGCGCACCGCTGATCGAGCCTTCGCTTGGCTGGACCTATCTCTCGCGCGAGGCGCTTGCCCGTGCCAAGGCCCAGATGGACGAAGAGTCCATGGGCGTGCGCGACGAGATCGGCTTCCTGACGATTCACCAGCGATACGCCGACCACTTCTTTCCCGGTACGTCGGTCTTGCATACCCGCGCGCGTTACGCGTTGTTCGTACCTTGGTTGTTCGAGGATCTCGCGGGCATAATCGGACCGGCTGCGCAGCGCGCTTTGCGAGAACGCGAGAGATTGCTCGCAGGACGGCTGAAAGACGCAGGCGAAGCCCAGGTGATCGGCGGCCGTGTCTTTCCAAATCCCTCAAGTCAACCGCCGTCCACCGTCTATTGGAACGCGCTTGCGGTTTGGGGGATCTTGCGTCCGCGACTCGACAGTCGGACGATTTCTCGCGGACAGGCGCATCGTTTACTGAAGACCGTCGGCTCGCCCACCGACGACGATGGTCAGCCTCTCCTGAGCTTCGAGCCGCCTTTCGTGCGACTTCCCGATCGTCCGAAGAATTGGCAGAGCGGAGACATCTCGCTTCGTCTGAAGAAGGCGGAGGCCGGGTTCCTGCGCGAGCGCCTAGCGCAGTTACGTGGCAATGGTGGCCGTGAACTGTCGCTGCTGGCGAGGCTGGTCAGAACCGAGGCTGCGGCTCCTGCCGAGATGTGGGCCAACGAAACATACGCCATCGCCGGCGCCGATCATGGCCCGCTCATCCGCGCGCGGCAGGCAGCTAGTCTCGCAGGCATCGGCCGCGCCGTCTACGACGCGCTGCTGGAGCGGATCGTCGAGATCGATGACAAGCGGCAAATCTCGACCCGTCACCGCGAGCATCTCGAGGTTATCCTCATGGAGCAGGGTCCGATCGCAGCCGGGCTCGATATAGCGGCGCTCGAAGTGGACATTGGGCCTCTGCCGGCGAAATTACTTGCTGTGGTGACGGCGACGAGGGACTGGATTGCTGCGAGATCGGGAAATCCTGTCGCGCTTTCCGACGTCTACACCGCAGCCGAGGCGCGCAAGGGACCGCGCGCGCGGCTTGCGCCGACCCCCAATGGGCGGGCACGACGACTCGAGTGGTCGAGCGATGAACATGGCTTGGCCGGACCCCTGCATTACCGGTGGCGGCAGGTCAGTACGCTTCTCGATGATCTGGCGGGTGCCGAATGAGCGGCGCGGTCGACAGTTGGCCAGCTCTTTCATTTCTGGAAGGCCTGCGTCCCGGCCCTGACGAGAAGGTCGAAATGGCGCTGCTGGCGTCTTATTCGGCAGACCTTGGATCGATCGGCGCAGCTTTGCTCGCCCTCGCCGGCAAGGACAATGAGGCAGGGCGAGGCAGCCCCTCCGATTTCGCCGATGCCGTTGAGCGTTTGCGCGAGAAGGTCCGGATCATCATCCAGCGCGGCCGACTTGCGAAGATGCGGCGAACGCCGCGGATCGCGGCGGTGCTAGACCAGTTCGTGCGGGAAGTCGATTTCGACGAAGCGACCCATAGTTGGCATCCCAAGGCAGCGCTGATACGAACACGGAGCGAAAGCGGCGAGACCGGCTGGCGGCTCTGGATTGGAAGCCGAAATCTCACCGAGTGCGTCAACCGCGACATCGGGCTCCTGCTGGTTTCAGGGGAAAATGGCGGAGGCCCGATCACAGGGGCAGGTGATCTGGCGCGTGCGCTGGCCGAGCGTGCCGAGCTGAAGGGAGTCCGGCCTGCTTCCCTCGCGACCGCGGTTACGAAGATCCCATGGCGCGCGCCCGCGGGCGTGCGCGTCGAGCAGATTCGCTGGTCCGCCGGGTCAGGAGGCCTGCAAGCCCCAGTCCCGCCGGCGGAGGCCGATGAAATCGTCGTCGTGAGCCCGTTCATCGACAAGAACTTTCTGGCCGGACAAGTATCGAAGGGGCCGATGCGGGCAAAGCGCGTGCTACTAACGACCATGCGCGAGATCGAGCGGATCGGCCCGTCGCTCTCCGCGTTCGACGATTTGCTGGCGCTGGATGCCCCGGACTATCCCATCGGCGATCCGGAGCCGAAGCAGGCGCACCCCGTCTCGGCATCCGAGGCAGATACTGCGAATGACGAGGAGGAAGAGATCGGCCGAGGCCTCCACGCCAAATTGCTGTTCGTTCGCGCGGGACGGAAGCGGACCTTATGGCTCGGAAGCGCCAACGCCACCATGCGGGCGTGGACGGGCCGCAACGCCGAGGTCACAGCCGAGCTGCATGTCACCGAGGCTCTTGAGAAAGGTCTGAAGGCGTTGCTCGACTCGGCGCGGATTGTCGAGGCGCCGAACACCGAATATCAACCCGACGCGGCGGCGCTAGAAGAAGAAGCGCTCGAGCGAGCTCGGGCGCAGGTCGCAGCGCGGTGGGCGAGCACGCTCAGCATCGACGGGGATGAGGTCCGTCTCGTCCATGGTTCCGATCTCTACCCCGATGGACCGCATCCCGAGGAAGCCGACATCCTGCTTGAAGTCGGCGCCTTGCACGGCGAACTCAAAGCATGGCCGCGGCGACAGACGACGGTGGCGCTTGGGCCGACGCTTCCTGCCGAACGAAGCGAGTTCGTGCGCTTGCGTGTCAGCCGCGGTGAGAAGGGGCTTTCCTGGCTGCAGCGCGCCCCTGCCGACCCGCCTTTCGGCGAAGAGCGTGATCGTGCGGCCTTCGTGCGATTTTTGGGAGCGAGGGGCTTTCTTCTCTGGTTGGCAGGACTGTTGGCTGATGACGGCCGCGATGGGGAGGATGACTGGACGATTGAGAAGCAACAGGATCGTGCAGCCCCCGGTGTAAATCCAGCGCTCGATCCCGCACTGCCGACGCTGGAGGAGATGCTCGCGGCCTGGTCGCGCGATCAGAACAAGTTTCGCGAAATCGAACGCCGCGTTTCAGAATACCTGCCGGCCGTGCTGGAACAGGCCGGCCAGGAAGACCCGCAAACCGCTGCGATGCTGCGGCGCTTCGAGGATCTGTGGGGCAAGCTGCGGATCGGCCTCGGCGAAGAGCGCAAGGGGAAGCGTCGGTGAGCGCCCCCAAGCCGTTCCAGGCAGCGGCCGTCCACGCGGCGCTGTCGGCCTTTGCGAATCAAGGCGGGCGCCGGCGCTTTCTGGTGGCCGATGAAGTCGGTCTGGGAAAGACTATCGTCGCGAAGGAAGTCGCGCGCCGTATGTCGGAAGATGGCGAGCGGCCTCTCGTTATCTATTACATCGCCAACGGCCATGCGGTCTCCCACCAGAACAAGGGGCGCGTCGTCAGCTTCCTCGACGAGCCGGAACGTAAGGCGGCTGTTGCGACGCCGGATCGACTTTCCCTGATCGCGGTCTCGAAGCGGCCCGATAAGCCGGTTCTGATCTATGCGCTGACGCCGGCGACCTCCTTCCCCGGCGCGCGTGCTCGCCTGACCGGCGGAAGAAAAGAGGAGCGGGCATTTCTCAAGGTGCTGCTGGACCGGGCTTACCCGGCGTTCGCTCGCGATCTCGATCCGGCCATATTGCGCCTGAGCGTTGGCGATTCCTGGGATTGGCTGGTCGAGGATGCCGAGAGGAAGCTCGCCGCGGCGCCACCGCATCTGCTTCGGAGGTTTCGCGAGGCGTTGGCGGCTGAATTTGGAGAGCCCGTGCGCGAAAGGCTCGAGCAAGCCCTGCGCGGTGACGAGGAGCGAAAGATAAAGCCGCTCAAGCCGACTACCTTCGTCGGTCATCTTCGTCGCGCCTTGGCGCTGGCGACACTACGTCACCAGCCGCCCGATTTGGTCATTCTGGATGAGTTTCAGCGTTACAGGCAGCTATTGGACGAAAAGGACGCCGACCCGCTCCTCAAGGCGCTGCTGGAGCCGCACGGGTCAGTGGCTCGGCCAGCCATCCTGCTGCTCAGCGCGACACCCTACCGGCTGCTCAGCACGCGATGGGAGGAAGCCCAAGGCGCACTCGCGCACGCCGAGTTACTGGAGTTGATCGAGTTCCTCGCCGGCCGCGATGTCCGTGACCGCGCAAAGACACTGTTTTCTGATTTCGGCGACAAGTTGCGGGACATCGCGGTGCATGCGGAGGCTACCGATCCCAGCCTGGAGATCGAGATCAACGAGGCTGCCGGACTCAGGGATGCTCTTCGCGCACTGCTGACACCGGTCATGTCCCGGACAGAGCGGGATAGCGTCGCCTCGAGCGATCCCCTGGCTGGAACGCAGTTCCTCGCGGCGGAGCCGATAGCCGAGGACTTTCAAATCTATCGGCATCTTGCGGACAGCTTTCCTGAGGACGTGCGATACGAAGCGCTGCCCTATTGGTCGTCAGTCCCACTGCCGGCCCAATCCCTGGGGCCTCGGTACGCGGCTTGGAAGCGCGCAACCATCAAGGCCGCGCCAAAGCTCACGAAGATGACACGGGAGCGCCGCAACAAGCTTGATGCGCCAGCGAGGTGGCCTGACGCGAAACTCAGGGCGCTCAGCGCCGCAGCGCCGGCGAAACTTCTATCCCTGCCATGGGTCGCGCCGTCCCTACCGTGGTGGCCGCTTGCCGGCGGCTGGAAGGGTATAGTCGCCGACCCGAAACTGCTGATGTTCAGCCGGTTTCGGGCAACTCCGCCGAGCGTGGCGGCGCTCCTGAGTTTCGGCGTCGAAGCGTCATGCCTTCCCCGACAGCGCGGCGGCTACGAGAAAGCCTATCGGCGGCGGCGCTTCAAGCTGGCGGCCGTTCCCGGACCGGTCATGGCCGCCTTTCATCCGTCTCCGTGGCTCATCAGGCACACGGATCCGCTCGCGAAGGCGGGAGAGACGGTCGGTGCTATCCGCAAGCACGTGAGGCGGCAGATTCTCGCGGCACTTCCCAAGGGGATCATCGAGAAGGACACGGTGAAGGCCCGTCGACGGCACCGATCCATCGGCCGGACCTTGGCCGCGATAGAACGGGCGGCCGGGCTGTCGGAACAGTCTGCCGCTGCTTGGAGCAGCGCCGTCGGTGAGGATCGCGCCGCCCGGTCCGCTGTCCTTAAATGGCGACAATCGCCGACGATCGAGCGCCTCTCGCCGGCCGAACTCGATGATCTCGTCGACTATGCCATCGGCGCGCCGGGCGTGGTGCTCGGCCGGGCGCTATTGCGGCATGACCCAACAGTCCTTGATCCGGCGCGCTATGGTGAACTCGTTCAATTGAGCTGGCAGGGCTTGCGCGCGTATCTCGACAATCCGGTGATCCTGTCGTCCCTGCCGGGCAAGAACGCGGTCGATCAGGTGATGGGCGCCGTCGTCGACGGCGGTTTCGAAAGTGTCCTCGACGAGCATTTCTGGCTTCGCGCGCAAAATCTTCCAGAGGGTGCGGCGAGCCTCGCCAAGGATTTGCAATCTTCGCTCGGCCTGCGGGCGGGTAGTTTCAGCTTTCACAGTGTTGGCGGGCCAGCGCACAAGATACCGGTACGGTCCCATGTCGCTGTTCCGTTCGGCGACGCAGAGGCGGAACCGGCCGGCAAGGTGAATGGAGCACTCGCGCCATCCGCGTCAGCGCGGCCGGACGAAGTCCGCCGGAGCTTCAATACGCCGTTCTGGCCGCACGTGCTGGCAACGACGTCGGTCGGACAGGAAGGTCTGGATTTTCATCCCTGGTGTTCGCATGTCGTGCATTGGGATTTGTCCTCCAACCCGCTCGACCTTGAGCAGCGCGAAGGTCGCGTTCAGCGCTATGCCGGGCTGGCGGTGAGGCGGCGACTTTCGAATATGTTGGGCGAAGAAGCTCTTGGACACGCGGTTGTGTCGGGCGGCTCTGCTTGGCATCACCTGCAGCGCCAGGCGGAGAAGCTTGTTGATGTGAGCGGCCTTCGACCTTGGTGGGTGCTTGAGAATGCTGAGATCAGCCGCCACGTCTTCGAACGTCCATTTGGCCGGGACATGAGCCGCTTCGCCCAACTTCGCGAGCAGCGCATGATCTACCGACTGGCGTTGGGCCAGCCCAACCAGGAGGACTTCATCGAGATTCTTGCGCGCGGCGGCGAGGCGACCCGCGTACTGCTGAGCCCGCTTGTGCTGGATCTCTCCGCTATGGGGCTACGTCAGGCGCCCGAACCGGCCACCCCGGATTGTCGCGGTGCCTCACGGTTCCCCCTTCCCTTGGAGGAAGTGGGATGATACAAATCCTCGGATAATAGATGCCACACTCCGAGCCTACGTATCGTGCCCGAAACCGCGTCCCAGCGCCACATTGCTCACTCCGTGCTGAAAGCGCGCGGTATTGCGCGTCTTGCCGAGCTGCGGACCGCGGGAGTGACCGCGGCAACTATGAGCCGCATGGAGCGGGATGGCGAGGTGCTCCGACTTGCGCGAGGGCTTTACCAACTCCCTGATGCGCCGCTCGACGCTCATCACAGTCTGGCCGAGGCAGCAAAACGGGTGCCTAAGGGTGTGGTCTGCCTCGTCTCGGCCCTCGCGTTCCATCAACTTACCGATCAGCTTCCAAGGCAGGTGTGGATCGCCATCGGCCAAAAGGATTGGGCTCCCAAGGGCGATGGGGCGCCAGTTCGGCTCGTGCGCTTCACGGATCGCCTCCTTACGGAAGGTGTCGAATCCCACACCGTCGAAGGGGTGCCCGTAAAGGTTTTTGGGGTCGCCAAGACGGTCGCCGACTGCTTCCGGTATCGCAACAAGATCGGCCTGTCGGTGGCGATTGAAGGCCTCCAGGAGGCGCTGCGACAACGCAAGACAACCCCTGGCGAAATCGTCAGGCAAGCCGAGCGAGGAGCGATCGCGACGGTCATTCGACCCTATCTCGAGGCGCTGACCGCCAATGGCTAAGGAGCTCAAGAATATCGGCGCTTCGGTGCGCGCCCGCCTCCTGCAGGTCGCCAAGGCAAGCGGTCAGAGCTTTGATCTTGTCCTAACGCGCTTTGCGCTCGAACGACTCCTCTTCCGGCTCAGCCAATCACCGCATGCGGACCGCTTTGTTCTGAAAGGCGCGATGCTGATGATGAGTTGGTTTGAGGATCCATATCGCGGCACGCGTGACCTCGATCTGTTGGGGTTTGGCGACCCTGAACCTGAGGCGATGCTCGCGACATTTCGGGACATCCTGGCGCTCAACGATGATGATGGTGTGGAATTTGACGTCGGCGCCCTTCGCGTCGATCGCATCCGCGAAGAGCTCGAATATGGTGGGCTGAGGCTGCGGACAACCGCCTCGATCAGCGGCGCCAGGATCAATCTGACGATCGACATCGGCTTCGGTGATGCGATGGAACCCGGCGCGGAGATGCTCGACTATCCCACCATGTTGGCGTTTCCCGCACCGCGTCTGCGTGCCTACGCGCGCGAAACTGTTATTGCTGAGAAGTTTCAGGCGATGGTCGCGCTCGGGCGCGCGAACAGTCGCATGAAGGATTTCTACGACATCTGGATCCTCAGCAAGTCATTCGATTTCGCCGGCGACAGGCTCGCACGCGCGATTGCTGCAACGTTTGCCCGGCGCGAGACAGCGGTTCCTGTCGATTTGCCCGATGCACTAACGCCGGCTTTCGCCAACGATGAACAAAAACAGCGACAGTGGAACGCCTTTGTCAGGGACGTTTCCGCCGATCCGGGAAGCTTGGAAGATATCGTGACCAGCTTGGCCGAGTTTCTAATGCCGCACGCTATACAAGCGCGCGCTTCAAATAATAATGGTTCAAAGTTGTAATTCAGATATCTCTTTTGGAGAAGACTGAAGGGGGCGTCGTGGATATATTCCATCTCGATCAAGCGTTGATAGAGCGATACGAATCGTTCGCGCGCTCCTTTTCAGAGATCCACGCGCCGGAAATCCGCGCCCAGGTCGATGCTGCATATAATGAGCAGCGTTTTTGGCCAGAGCCCCTCATCACCATCAATCCGCATTTCGAAGCCGGTCATTCTATCGATCAGCTTGTCGCTCAAGGTGTGTTGGATCCGGCCCTCAGCAAGATATTCGCCAGCGGTCCGGATCGGGCGCCGATCAAGCTTCACCGTCACCAGGAGCGTGCTGTCGCGAAAGCGCGCAATGGTGAGAGTTTCATCGTCACAACCGGTACGGGGTCCGGAAAATCGCTCTGCTTCTTCCTGCCGATCGTCGATGCAGTCGTGCGCGCACGGCGCGCAGGCGAGGCGCAGCGGACGCGCGCGATCATCATTTATCCCATGAACGCGTTGGCCAACAGCCAACTTGAAGAGCTTGAAAAGTTCATCGGCGGCTCAGGGGTGGAAGAGGAGTTACGCCCGACCTTTGGCCGCTATACAGGCCAGGAGAGCGATGCGGATCGACAAGCCATCGCCAAGGCCAAACCCGACATTTTGCTCACGAACTTCATGATGCTCGAATTGCTCATGACGCGTCAGGACGAGCTCGATCGTGCCGTCATCGCCAATGCGCACGGCTTGGATTTCCTGGTCCTGGACGAGCTGCACACATATCGCGGCCGCCAGGGCGCGGACGTCGCGATGCTGGTGCGTCGCGTCAAAGACCGCCTTGTCAAAGAGCGTAAGCTGCTTTGCATCGGTACGTCAGCGACGATGTCGAGTGCGCAGGACGAGATTGAGCGAGCAAGTGCTGTTGCTCGCGTCGGAAAGCTCATTTTTGGCGAAGAACTGAGTTCAGCCTCGATCATTGACGAGAACCTCGCACGGGCAACGGACCCCAACATCAAAAGCACGAGCCTCGGAGCATCCCTCGTGGATGCAATCCGAGCGCCTATCCCGGCTACGCTCACGGATAAGGAGCTGTACGGCAATCCGCTCGCCTGCTGGATCGAGACTGAGATTGGACTGTCTGAAGGCGAAAAATTGCGGCGTCGCCCGCCTATGACGTTGAGCGATGCGACTGCCAAACTAGCGGCTCAGACAAAGATCCTCCCTGAGGAATGCAGGAGCGCTCTTGCCGGAATGCTGTCTTTGATGGGCCGCCGCGAAGATCTTCGCGGCGGCGTCAGTGACCGCGCATTTCTGGCGTTTAAGCTTCATCGCTTTATTTCCGGCGCTGGGCATGCCTACGCAACGATCGAACCCACCACCGGCCGGCGTGTCGTGTTGGAAGGGCAAGTCTTCCACCCCTCCGATCCGAATGCACGCTTATATCCGGTCTTCTTTTGCCGGGAATGTGGCCAAGAACACCATAGCGTGCGCATTGAAAATGCGTTTGATGGTATCCGCGTTCTAGCGCGCGCCATCGATGAGCCGGCGAGTGAAGACCCCGAACCAGACGGCTCGCGAACCGGCTTCCTAATTCCCGCGGTCAATGCCGATTTTCAGTTCGGGGGCGCTGTCGCTGACTATCCAGATGATTGGCAGGAAACGACGCCGGCCGGACAAGAGCGCCTTAAAGGAGGGCATCGTGGCAAGCACGAGGGACAACTCCTCTTTGTGAAGCCTGATGGGTCGCTCGGCGACGATGGGGTGCCAGCATGGTTCTTCGGCGGCAAATATCGCTTCTGCCCCCATTGCCGCCATCAGCCGCCGCAACAGGCACGCGACATCAACAAGCTGGCGGGTCTGTCGGCTGAAGGCCGTAGTTCAGCGACGACGCTCATCGTCTCCACCATCCTGGCGTGGATGGAGGCCGACGGCACGCTTGAGGAAAGCACACGGAAGCTTCTGGGCTTTACAGACAATCGGCAGGATGCGGCCCTTCAGGCTGGGCATTTCAATGATTTCATCTTCGTCAGCTTGCTTCGTGGCGGTATCTTACGTGCCGTGCGGGACGCAGGTACGAAGGGCCTCGCGGACGTTCGGTTCGGAGAAGCTGTTCGCAAGGCGCTTGGTTTCGATCTGGAGGAATCTGACCGGCTCTCCGATTGGATGGCCGATCCGCGCGTAAAGGGATTCCACAACCGGCAGGCGGCCGAGGAAGTGCTAACCTCGATCCTGGCACATCGCGTATGGGCGGATCTTCGGAAGGGTTGGCGTTTCACAAACCCCAATCTCGAAGAAGCGGGCCTCGTCGAGGTGCGGTTTCCCGGACTGGGTGAGCTGGCGGGCGACGACGAAGAGTTCGCTGGTAATCCGCGGCTGGCGGCGAGCACACCCCAATTGCGGGCCAGACTCTTCACGCTGCTCTTCGATTATATGCGTCGCGGCCTTGCGATTGCCACCGAAGCGTTGGATCGCCAGCGGATATTGCAGGTCGCCGAGACGTCCAGAAATCACCTGCGCGATCCCTGGCTGATCGATCAAAACGAAGAACAGGAACTGCGGCAGGCCGGATTCCTAATGATTGATCCGCCGAGCAAGGCGGAGATTAGCGCTGCGGAAGATGTACTGATCGTGCGGGCCGGCTGGCGGACGGCGTTGGGTAAGAGCCTGCGCAGTAAGGATCTGTGGGGCGAGCCGCTTCCCGTTAAAGAATATGACGATGTTATCGCCACACTCCTGCGTGCTGCCGAAAATCACCAGGTCGTCCGGCGGGTGGTTACCGGTGGAGACGCTCCTGCGTGGCGCCTGTCGTCGACTGCTTTGCGCCTCTTTCCCGCGACCAAGAGGGCCGACGGGAAACGCGAAAATCCGTTTTTCCGCACGCTCTACGAGGATGTCGCCGAGATGCTTGGGCAGGAGGGCAACCTGCCTTTCGCCTTCGAGGCTCGGGAGCACACCGCCCAGGTCGACCAGAAAGTTCGTGCCTGGCGAGAAGATCGGTTTCGGTTCGGGAAATCAGATATTGAAAGGATTGCCCAGAACCGGGACGAAATGCGTCAGGAGGGCGAACCCGCCAGTTTCCTTCCGGCGCTGTTCTGTTCACCGACGATGGAGCTCGGTGTTGATATCAGCGCGCTGAACGCTGTCTTTCTCCGGAATGCACCGCCAACACCGGCAAAC
Organism: Nitrobacter vulgaris; assembly: GCF_031453995.1. Taxonomy (NCBI): domain Bacteria; kingdom Pseudomonadati; phylum Pseudomonadota; class Alphaproteobacteria; order Hyphomicrobiales; family Nitrobacteraceae; genus Nitrobacter; species Nitrobacter vulgaris. The sequence continues at coordinate 15,794 of NZ_JAVDPZ010000037.1, forward strand.
TACGTGCAACGAGCCGGTCGCGCCGGCCGCAGCGGTCAAGCAGCGCTGGTCGTCACCTATTGTGCTGCCCAGTCCCCCCACGACCAATATTACTTCAACAATCGTCAAGGGCTTGTCGCCGGCGTGGTGAAGCCGCCAGCCCTCGATCTTGCCAATCGCGATCTGCTGCGGAGCCATCTCCATGCCGAATGGCTGGCGGCGGCCGTGGTGCCGCTGAAGCCGTCCATCCCTGAAAATTTGAACATGGCAACACCGGAGATGCCAATCTCCGATCCAATCCAAGCGGCGTTCGAAAAGCTTGCCGCGAGCGGAGCTGCAAAGCCGACGATGCGGTGCCTTCTGGAGCAGACTGTCAGCGCGGTCGAGTTGGCCGATGCGCCGTGGCTGGCCGATATCGATGCCTTCGTCGATGAGACCAACCGGGAAGCGGCGCAGAATTTCGCAGGCAGCTTCAGTCGGTGGCGGGAGCTCTACCGAAGCGCACGCCGTGAGCAGGATGAGGCGCATCAAATTCAGCAGAAGACGTCCTTCAAACCGGGTGAACGCAAAGAGGCCGCGCGCCGTCATTTCCGGGCGACTGAAGAACTTGACATGCTTGAGCGCGGACAGGCTTCGAACGGCTCCGATTTTTACACTTATCGATATCTGGCGACCGAAGGATTTCTGCCGGGATACAACTTCCCGCGTCTCCCGCTCTACGCTTTCATCCCTGCGACCAAACGTGCGGCCGTCCTGCAAAGGCCGCGTTTTCTCGCCATTTCCGAGTTCGGTCCCAACAGCCTGATTTATCACGAGGGGCGCGCCTACCGAGTTGTCCGGGCGAAGCTGCCGGCGCACGGTCGCCTCGACGATGGCAAACTGGCAACCACCAGCCTCATCCTGTGCGGCGAATGCGGAGCGGCTCACCCTGATGACAAGCTCGAACGATGCCACGCCTGCGGCGCGTCGTTGGCCGGTGTGGATCGGCTCGACAATGTCTATCGGATCGACAATGTCGAAACCGCGCCATCATCTCGGATCACGGCGAATGATGAAGACCGGCAAAGGCGCGGCTTTGAGATCCAGACCGTTTTCCAATGGCAATTCGAAAAGGGCGTTCCCGATATCCGCACGCTCACCTTGCGTTCGGAGGCAGGGCCATTGCTGCTTCTCGATTATGGCGCGCGCGCGAAGCTATCGCGCGTCAACAAGGGGCTTCGGCGTCGGAAGTCAAAGTCGATAAACGGGTTCTGCATCGATCCGACGTCAGGCCGATGGGTCAAGGATACGCTCAACGGCGGGGATGATGACGACATGGACGTCACGATCCCTAAGTCGCAACGGATCGTGCCGATCGTCGAGGACCATAAGAACGCGCTTCTGGTACGGCCGCTTGCAAATTTTGACGAGCGGCAGATGGCAACCCTGCAGCACGCTCTTCTGCGAGGCATCCAGATTGTTGCCGAGCTTGAAGAAGGCGAGCTTTTGGGCGAGCCGCTGCCTGCGCGCGAGGACCGCAAGGCAATCCTGCTTTATGAGGCGACTGAGGGGGGAGCGGGGGTTCTAAACCGCCTCGTCTCGGATCCTCGCCGGATGGCGGAGATCGCACGTCAGGCGCTCGATCTTATGCACTATGACTTCCACCCGGAAGGAGGCGAACTCAAGGAGCGGTCCGATGCCTGCGTCGCGGGGTGCTATCGCTGCCTGCTCTCATACTTCAACCAGCCAGACCATAATCTGATTGATCGTCGCGACGTGGAGGTCACGGCTTTTCTCTGCCAGCTCGCCGAGCCTGAGCCGATGACCGCTGGACCGGCAGAGACCTTAAGCGGCTGGCTTGGTGCGATAGGCCGGTGGGGATTGCCAGCACCATCCCCGCGCAAGGTCGACGGCACTTTATACGAGCTTTATTGGCCAAGCTTTCAGGTGCTCGCGGTATCAGGTCGTGCACCTGACAGGCTTGCTGCGGCATGCGCCGACTTGGGGGTGGATGTCGTCGAGCTTCCCGAGGTGCCTGGCGAAGCCGCGCCGAGGGAATTGGTTGAGTTGTTGGGGGCGGCGTAGTGGAAGCGGTCAGATTTTCACCGGGGGACCTTGTCGAGGCGCGGGGACGCGAATGGGTCGTCCTTCCGTCTCCGGATGACGACATCCTCAATGTGCGGCCCTTGTCGGGTTCGGAGGCCGATGCGCAACGGATTGCGCTCGCGCTTGAAGTCAATCCCGTCAGGCCTGCGCGATTTGCTCCACCAACACCCGAGCGGCGAGACACCCAGGACGGTGCGCGGTTGCTAGCGGATGCGCTGCGTCTGTCGCTTCGCCGAGGCGCCGGCCCGTTCCGAAGCGCTGCGCATCTCGGCGTGGAACCGCGCGCCTATCAGCTCGTGCCGCTGATGATGGCCTTGAAGCTCCCGGTGGTGCGGTTGCTGATCGCCGACGATGTGGGAATCGGCAAGACGATCGAGGCGGGATTGATCGTCCGCGAGATGCTCGACCGTGGTCTGATCGACCGCTTCTCCGTGCTGTGTCCGCCCCATCTCGTCGAGCAATGGGTGAGTGAGCTTGCAGAGAAGTTCGACATTGACGCTGTCGCCGTGACGTCGGCCAGGGCGCGCAGCCTGGAGCGTGGTCTTCCTGCGGCTCAAAGCCTGTTTGAAGCTTATCCGCACACTGTCGTCAGCCTCGACTATATCAAGGCTGACAGTCGCCGCGACGAATTTGCCCGGGCGTGCCCGTCCCTTGTCATCGTTGATGAAGCGCATGCCTGTATCGGCGGAGATCGCGGCAGACATCAGCGTTTCGAGCTTCTCGAACGCCTCGCCTCCGATGATGAACGCCACATGCTGCTGCTGACGGCAACGCCGCACAGTGGTGATGAAGCGGCGTTCGATCGTCTGCTAGGCCTCATTAGCCCGGACTTCGCGGGAGGACCCCAAGGCGATGAGAATGCGCGCGCGCGGTATGCACGCCGCCTCGCTCAACATTATGTCCAGCGCCGCCGGCCCGATATTACGGAGTCCGGTTGGCACGAGAAGCGGACTTTCGCTGTTCACCAGGTGAAGGATGAGCCTTTCAGTCTCAGCGGCGAGTTCGGCGCCTTCCATGATCGCGTTCTGGACTATTGTCTTGCTGTTACGCAGCGCGCCGGTGCTGACCAGCGCAGTCGACGGCTCGCTTTTTGGGGGACGCTCGCGCTCATGCGATGCGTCGGCTCCTCGCCGGCGGCTGCAACAAATGCGCTGCGCAATCGCCTTTCCGGAGTGGCGGACGAAGAGGCGATGCAGCCCGTTGTCTTCGACGAAGATGAAGGCCTGCTCGACCAAGGCGACGTGGAGCCCGGCACGGCCAGCGCGAGCGCCGAAGAGCGTGGTGAACTCGCCGAGCTAATCGCGATTGCAGAGACCCTTGATCGCCGCCGTGGCGAGGATCCCAAGGTGGCACGGCTGCTGAAGGTTCTAAAAGGGCTGCTTAAGGAAGGAGCCAAACCGGTCATCTTCTGCCGGTTCATCGCAACGGCGGAGGCGCTGGGCGAAGAGGTCAAGCGCGTCTGGCCAAAGGCTGACGTAGCGGTAGTGACAGGGCGCCTGCCGCCCGAAGAGCGGCGGACGCGCATCGATCGGCTCGAAGACTCCGAGAGCCGAATCCTCGTCGCGACGGACTGCCTGTCCGAGGGCATCAATTTGCAAGCGCTGTTCGATGCCGTCGTACATTACGATCTGAGCTGGAATCCGACCCGTCATCAGCAGCGCGAAGGTCGTGTCGACCGATTTGGTCAGCGTTCGCCGGTCGTCCGTTCCGTGACGATCTTCGGCGACAACAGTGCGATCGATGGCGCAGTCTTACAGGTCATCCTGCGGAAAGCGGACGCCATTCGTAAGGCGACGGGCATTTCGGTTCCGATGCCCGAAGACAGCGAAGGCGTGACCTCCGCGCTCATGCAAGCGCTCATGCTTCGCGCCGGCGGACACCGAGAGCAGTTGGCTTTCGATTTCGGCCTCTCAAGCGAGCGCCTCGACAGCAAATGGCGGGACGCTGAGGAAAACGCGAAAGCAAGCCGCGCGCGCTATGCGCAAGGTGCGCTGAAACCCGATGAGGTGCTGCCGGAGTGGCGGCAGATGCGCGCGCTGAACGGCGGCCCTACTGAAGTTGCGCGCTTCACGGAACGTGCTTTGAAGCGCGCCGGTGCGCCACTGCAGAAGGCCGGTCAACATCATCTAGTGCATCTGGATGCGATGCCTGACGCCATCAAGGAACGCTTAGAATCGCGTGGTCTGCGTGGGACGCGACGGGTTGGCTTTGAGGATGATCCGGCGCCGGGTGTGACGCACCTAGGCCGTGTCCACCCACTGGTTGCGAGTTTAGCAGAAAGCTTGGCGGAGGGGGCGCTAGATCCGGAAGGGGCAGCATTCCGTCCCCTTGGCCGGTGCGGCGCCTGGCGCACCCGCGCCGTCGCCCAGATGACAACATTGATGCTGTTGCGCCTTCGTTTCAAGCTTATCACCAGCGGCCGCACAAACCGCCTGCTGCTGGCTGAGGAAGCGACCGGGATCGCGTTCGGCGGATTGGCTACGGCGCCTATTCTCGAAGGACATTCTGCCATTGAGCTTCTCGAGGCGGAGGCGACCGGAAATCTTGATGAACTCGCCGCTGCGCGTCAGCTCCAGAGAGCTCACGAACGACTGGTGAGCTACCAATCGGCAATAGAGGCCTTCGCAGCCGAACGCGGAGCGGCGCTTTCTGCCGACCATCTTCGGCTGACGGAAGCCGCGCGCGGCGGGGCGACGGTCGAGGTCGTTCCTGTTTTGCCAGCGGACGTCATCGGTCTCTATGTCCTCCTTCCGGAGGGCGAGTGATGGCCCGGCATCTAAAGCGCGCTGCCAATATCGGGCTCACTGCCGTCTCGATCGAGGGAGGATTGATCTCTCCAGATCAGGTTGCGGTGATCGCCGCCACCGCTCCAGACCAGAAAGCAGCCGCGGAATATGGCTGCCCCAAAGGAACGAACCTGCGTGACGAGATCACGCGTTATTTCAGGATCGGCCAAGCGCATTGGCAGGCCTACGCCAGATTAGCAGCGCCGACCGAGATTCAGACCACCGCCTTTGTTAAGAGCCTGCTTGAGGAGGCGTTCGGGTTTGAAGGCCTTCACGGCCCAAATCTTCACCAGCAGGATGGTCATACTTATCGTATTACCCTTGAGGCAAAGGGCGGTAGGGTGCCCGTCGTCGTGGCCGCACCTCTGTCTGAAGCAGATGCGTTCACTAAATCGCTTCCGCACCTTGGCGACGATCATGGCGGCACGATCCCGAGGCGTTCGCCGAGCGTGTTGCTCCAGGACTGGCTCAATGCGAACTCCGAGTTCTTATGGGGGCTGGTCTTTGCCGGCGACCGCCTCCGCCTCATGCGGGACAACGCCAGCTTCACCCGCCCAACCTACATCGAAGCGGATCTGGGCGCGATTTTCCGCGACGAGATGTTCTCGGATTTCACCGCAACGTGGCTGCTCATCCATGCAACGCGTTTTGGAGCCGAGGGGGCTTCTTCGGTAGACTGCGCATTAGAAAGGTGGCGTGAAAGCGGACTTAAAGCGGGCACCGCAGCGCGTGAGAGACTCAGAGAGAACGTTGAGGAGGCGTTGCTAGCTCTTGGACAAGGCTTTCTCGATGCCAACCCTGAACTCCGCAGCAAATTGGATGATGGTGTTCTCGACATCCACGGGTGGTTCGAACAGCTTTTGCGCATTGTATATAGACTGATCTTTCTCGCCGTGGCGGAGGATCGTGATCTGCTTCATGCGCCCGACGCATCGGTCTCATCACGAGAACTGTACGCCTCTGCCTACAGTTTCAATCACATGAGGGAACGTTCTACTCGGCGATCGGCGCACGACCATCATCATGATGCGTGGGAAGCGGCCAAGATCGTCTTCCGAGGATTGCAGCGGGGGGAGCACCTCTTGGGCTTGCCGCCTCTCGGGGCGCTTTTTGCTCAAGGGCGAACATCCGACTTAGATAATTTGAAGCTCCCAAATCGAGCATTTCTGCGCGCGATATTCCAGCTGAGCTGGCTGGTTGAGGACGGCCGGCGCCTCCGCATCAACTGGCGCGACATGGCGACAGAGGAGTTGGGATCGGTTTATGAGGGCCTTCTTGAACTGGTGCCTACCCGGGAAGACAACGGTCGTCGTTTTTACTTTGTAGGCGGTGCAGAGGCCCGCGGAAACGCACGAAAGACGAGCGGTAGCTATTACACGCCAGATAGCCTGGTCCAGACATTACTTGATGGCGTGCTCGATCCGGCTCTCGAACGCGCCGAGGCCGAAGGCGGTGCAGAGGCGATCCTCGCTCTTTCCGTGATCGATCCAGCATGCGGTTCCGGCCATTTTCTTCTTGGGGCGGCACGCAGAATGGCAAGCCGTGTTGCGCTACTGAGGAGCAGCGAAGCGCCAGACTACCCGGCAGCCATGCGCGATGTCGCTAGCCACTGCATCCACGGGGTGGATCGCAATCCAATGGCCGTGGAGTTGGCTAAGGTAGCCATGTGGATCGAAAGCGTAGAGCCCGGTAAGCCGCTTACTTTCCTCGACAGTAATATCCGCTGTGGAGACAGCCTTATCGGTGTCTTTGACATCGAAATGTTGAAGAGAGGGGTTCCTGACGAAGCATACAAGCCACTTACCGGCGATGATAAGGAAACCGCCAGAGCATACGGACGGTACAATAAGCAACAGCGAGATGGCAAAGGCGCGACTGGCTTGCTGTCCGAACTGCGGCCTCCGGAAAGCCTCTCCCGCGCCGACCAAAGACTTCACGCTTTACCAGAAGACGATCTGAGGCAGGTAGAAGCGAAAAGTCGTGGATTTGACGAGTTGCGCGCATCGGTCGACTGGCAGCGGCTGAAGTCGGCGAGCGATCTTTATGTGGCCGCTTATCTTTATACAGCTGCGTACTTTGCTCGAAAATCCTCAGCTGCGTCGAGTTTCGATGATCTGCCAATCACCGGACACGTGTGGAATGCGGCCGGAGGCCGGGATGTGCCGCAGCATCTGGTGGATGGCGCGAGGAAGACCTCCGACGTGGTGCGCGCGTTTCACTGGCACATCGAGTTTCCAAGAATTTTCAACGCCCCAGACCCTGGCCGCCGTGGGTTTGACGTGGTTATCGGTAATCCGCCTTGGGAGCGCATTAAGCTACAGGAGCAAGAGTTCTTTGCAGCCCGTTCACCAGACATCGCTGGTGCTCGCAATAAGGCTGAGCGTGAAAAGCTCATCAAGAAGTTGGAGAAGGCCGAACCAGATTCGCCTGACGGCCAACTTTGGGCCGACTTCCAGTTTGCCAAGCGTACCGCGGAGGCAAGCAGTGAGTTTGTTCGGACGGCCGGCAGGTATCCCCTCACGGGGAAAGGCGATGTCAACACTTATGCGTTATTTGCTGAGCTTTTCTTTCAATTGACCAACGCACGCGGATTTGCCGGCGTCATAGTGCCCACGGGAATTGCGACTGATCTTTCTACTTCGGCCTTCTTTGGTGAGCTTATCGAGCACTCACGCTTGGTGAAACTTCTGAGCTTCTACGAGATCCGGCGCTGGTTCAAAGGCACTGATGATCGGAAGGCGTTCTGTATCTTGATGATCGGTGAAGCTGAGGGAGCCGCCGACTTTTGCTTTGATATCGAGAATATTGAAGACATCGATGACCCTCGACGGAGTTTCAAACTCACATCTAGTCAGATCGCGCGTATAAATCCGAACACAAGGACGGCACCGGTATTTCGGTCGCGCGCGGATGCAGACATAACGGCAAAGCTCTATGTTCGAGCGCCGGTGCTAGTCGAACAACGGAGCGAAGAGAGCGGCGGCGACGCGAACCCATGGGGGATCACGTTCCAAACGTTATTCCATATGTCCAACGACTCGCATCTATTTGCGACCGCGCAGGCCTTGGAAGCTGAAGGTTGGATTCGCGACGGAGTGGATTGGATTCGCCGCGGCGGCCCTCCAAGCGAACGTCGTGTTCCGCTCTACGAAGCTAAGATGACTCATCTTTTCGATCACCGCTGGGCAACCTATGCCGGCGGATCGGTTGATGACGAGGAGGGGGCCCGGGATTGCACGCCAGCTGAGAAGCAGAATCCAAACTTCGAGACCACGCCACGTTATTGGGTACCAGAGGAGCATGTGAGGGTTGGTCTGGCTCGGGTTCCTGCGAGCCTCAAGCGAGGTTTTCGGGAGGGTAATGCGGATCGGGTCCTTAAGAGCCTTACAGAATGGTTGGTGGGATACTGGGCCGCGAGTGGGGAGAGAATCCACGAATCCGAGCTAGCGCGGATATTGGGTCAGCACAGCTGGCGATCAATCTTAGGAAGCTCTGCCGATCGCTTCGCAATGGAAATAAGAACCATTGGGAACGGAAAGGAGATGCAGCGAGAAACGCCGCTGACTGCCGAAGATATCGAGTTCTTGAGTCACGGTTCGCGTGATCCGCTCGCTCTTGCCGCTGCGCTACTTACTCGCAAACAGCCACGTTGGCTCATGGGATGGCGCAGAAATGCCAGGACTACGGACGAGAGAACGTGGATACCGAGTGTCCTGCCCAAGGTCGGCGTAGGCGATAGTATCTTTCTATGGAACACGGTTGTCGCCGATCCGAAGGCGACCGCTGTATTGTTAGCAAACGCCTCGTCCTTAACAGCGGACTTCGCCGCAAGGCAGAAAGTCGGTGGAACTAATCTCAGCTTCTACTTCGTTCAGCAGTTTCCAGTCCTTTCGCCCTCGTCGTTCTCATCCCAGGACATGGACTTTGTAGCTCAACGGGTATTGGAACTCTCGTATACCAGTCACGCGATGCGTCCTTGGGCCGAGGATCTCGGGTATGATGGACCGGCGTTCGGTTGGCACGAAGATCGCCGCATGGATTTGCGAGCAGAGCTCGATGCTTTCTATGCGCTTAAATACGGCCTCTCTCGAGACGAACTGAGGTATGTGCTCGATCCAGGCGACGTGAAGGGCAGAGATTATCCCTCAGAGACCTTTCGTGTGCTCAAAGCCAATGAAGAGCGTCGCTTTAATGAATTTCGTACTCAGCGTCTCGTGCTTGACGCCTACGATCGGCTGTCTAACGCGCATTTGGTGGCGAATCCGATCGAGCTTCGAACATCTCGTGCAAGGCTGCTTGTAGATGCCTTACCCGACAACGCCTGGGCTCGGACGGCGCAATCGCAGCCGGGCGATGTTGGCGCCGTCTTGGCTGCGATTCTTAAGACAATGGACGGTCCTAAGCCAATCCGTGATGTGCGTCTTGTCGCCGCGTTCGCCATCGAGCCGCGCCTACTTGCTCCGCTCCTGTCGACCGCCAAGGCGGCAGAATGGCAGCGCCTGGTGGGGGCGGAAGCCGATCCCCTTGCCGGCAATGTCACGACATTCGTCGCGCGAAACAACACAGCGTGGGGCGCCGCTCTGCGAAACCATCGCGGCAACGGACGGCTGGTTGAGGATCTCCAGCGCGGGACATGGGCATCTGGTCCCGGTTTGGAGGCCATCGACACTTCCGGATGGCCTGACGGTCGTGCAGGCTTCGTGTTCGGTGCTCTGGAGAACATCAACCTAGACGTGGCGGTGGATTCGCTGCCCGCTGACATACAGCAGTGGGTGATCAATGCCGCGGCAGCCTGATCTTCTCGACCCGCAGCTTCTGACGGTAAGCCCCGCTGAAGGGCTCGAAGGGCCGCGACTTTGGGTTCGACGACTTGTCATATGGAAAGAGCCTGGTGGGGAGAAGGTGCGGGACATCGAGCTTCGCCCTGGCCTGAACATCGTCTGGTCCCCTGATGGAGCAGATGATGCCGCTTTGGCGGGTCAAACGAATGCCGTCGGACATGGTAGCGGCAAAACGCTTTTCTGCCGGCTTATCCGCTATTGCCTTGGCGAGGATCGCTTCGCCACCGAGCCCCAGCGTGATCGGATCGGCACCGCATTCCTGAACGGCATCGTGGGTGCCGAGGTCATACTGGACGGAATCTGCTGGGCGATCGTTCGCCCACTTGGCGTGCGTCGGCGACATATGGCTGTACCGGGCGGAAATCTCGACGAGATCGCCGCTGGTGAGGGCGCTTCAACGGGAATGGAGCCGTTCGTCCAGGCGATCGATCACCAAATCATCACCACCGCGCTTGCCCAATTGGTTCGCCCGCAAGCAAACGGGCCTATTTGGCCGGTCGCGCTCGCCTGGCTTACGCGGGACCAAGAGTGTCGATTTGACGATGTCCTTGACTGGCGATCGCCGACCTCGGACTCCGATTCACCGATGCCCGCGAGCGGACAGGAGAAGGGACCACGGCTTGAGGCGCTCCGTTCGTTTCTGATGGCGATCACGCCCGAGGAACAGACCACGCGTGGCGAAGTGAATAGCCTCAGCGAGGAGCGCCGAGTCCTGGATCAGGAGATTGGCCATCGCCGGTGGGAAATCGAACGCACGCAAACCCGGCTCGTTACGGGGCTCGGCCTTGAGGAGCAGTCGCTTCCAGAGATGCCATTGCTGATCGACCTCATGCGCAGGTCCGCCAGCACGCGCTTGGCGTCGGCAAGTAAGATTCCGACTGGCGGCGACGCTGAACTCGCCGCAGCACGCGTGCAACGAGAGGCCGCGAGAAATGAATGGGCCCGCCTCGAAGGCGAACGTATCCGTATCGAGGCACTAATCCCCGCTGAAGAACGCACATTGTCGATGATACGCGGGGAGTTGCCGGGGCTTTCCTATTCGAAAGTCGAGGCTGAAAGCCCGATCTGCCCGATCTGCGAAGTCCCCATCGACCGCGCTCTGGCAGAGGGCTGCAAGCTCTCGCACAAAGTTCCTGATGCCGACGCCTGCCGGCAGCGTTGGAATCAACGACAAGCTGATCACGACTCCCAAGCGAAGCGAGTTGAGGATCTGCGGCAAGGGCAGACGAAGCTCTTGCCGCAGATTGCTCTGGCCAAGCAGCACTTCGATCGATCCGTCGATCACGTCACGAACATCGAGAAGGCCCGAGATGCCCGAGAGTCCGCTTGGTACGCCGCCCGCAGGCTCCAAGACGATGTTGAGCGCCTTGCAGAGCTCTCCGAAACGCAGGAGGCGGGTGTCAAGCGTCTGCGCGAATTGGGCACAAAACTAGAGACTGAGAGAGAACGGCTGGGCGCCTTTCGTGACAAACAGGCCCGGGTTTTCGGACGCATGAGTGAGAAGTTCGACCCGATCGTCCGACGGTTGGTCGGCCACGATGCAAAGGGCCGGATCACCCTTAGCGGGAACGGGCTTGATCTATCGGTAGACATGGGCGGCGACCGCAGGACAGCCGCGATCGACTCTCTCAAGGTTCTGGCTTTCGACCTCGCTGCAATGTGCGTGAGCATCGAAGGCGCGACACGTGTGCCGCCATTTCTGCTTCACGACAGCCCACGTGAAGCCGATCTTGGCTTGTCAATTTATGGACGGCTCTTCGATATCGTTCAGGATTTGGAGCGCGTCGGCGGAAAGCCACTGTTTCAGTACATCGTAACGACAACCACGGCACCTCCAACCGAGTTCAGGGAACGTCCCTACCTGCAGCTAAAATTGCATGGCGATCCGCCCGCGCAGCGCTTGCTCGGGGTTGACCTATGAGCAGCACCGAAGGGCGTCTTCTGGCTTATCCCTTCGTCCTTCTTTCTGAGCTGCGCGATGCCGCGAACGAGCATGGATACCGTATTGGCCCTGAAGAGGCAGGCGGATGGATCTTTTTCCGATCAGCCAGTGCGCCTGGGGAGATCGGACTTGCGGCCGCGAGCGCCTCCGGTCCGTTCTTTCTGTCCTTGATGCTGCCGGGAGTGGCGCGAGCACTGGAGGCTCAACCCGCGGCACCTTGGGCCAAAGGTCACGCAGGGGCCTTCATGTTTGCCACGCGTGATGAGCTGCATGCCGGGGTCCAAACGGTGTACCGCCTGTCAGTCAGCTTGCCCAACTTTCCGCTTGAGAAGTATGAAAGAGCAATCGCGGGTCTCGGCGAGACCGAAGGCGAACGCTCACAAAAATTCAGGATTGGCCAGAACATCTTTCGCGATGCCTTGATGGAATACTGGAACGGAACCTGTCCGTTGAGCGGAATTTCCGGTGCCGAACTGCTGAGAGCCTCGCACATGATCCCATGGTCCGATTGCACGACCGACGCGCAGCGGCTCGACGTGCACAACGGACTTTTACTGTCAGCCCTGTGGGACGCCGCATTCGACGCCGGGCTTGTGACCTTCGGCGACGATGGCGCGGTTTTACCCTCGCCTCAGTTGGAGGCCGCTGCCTATCAAGCGCTAGGTATAGGAAAGACACTGCGGTTGGCGCTACGGGACGAGAATCAACCTTATCTCGCCTACCACCGCAACCACGTCTGGGTTCGGAGCTAGGCAAGCAGGAATGCGGAGCACTCGCAGGTGTCCGGAAGCGATAAATGGCGCTGCTTGACGAAGCGTGATAAGGCTCGAGCGACGGTACTTCTTGAAGCGCCTTGAGTGCGTTACGGACTGCCGATTAGGTGACCATTGGGCGATTGATGTCGATAGATGGCGAAATCGCAAAAATTTTTTCCCGACGATTTTCCCTTTGAATTCAAAAGCGTAACTTTTTGATGGCCCGTGCGTCGGCTTTTGCCCGTCACCGCCGGATCTTTTGTTAGTCTTTTCAATGGCTTGTGATGGTATTAAACAATCGAGTGGGAATGATTCTCGCCTGGCAAGGAATTGTCAGACCTCGTGATCCCGGTGCGTCAAGGTGAAGGATCGTGGAGCGCTGGCGACCGCGCTCAAGCCGGTTTACGGCCTTTCCTTCCCTGCCGATCAATCAAGACTGCCTGTTGCCATGGACTCGGCGCTTTGTCGGTACGATGAATGCAGCCTGTCCAGCAGCAAGGCCGTTTCTTGCCCTCCAACAGTTCGTCACAGGTCCGCTCGATGCGACTCTGGCGCGTCTTTGGTTGTTTTGCATCATCCACCCAGCAGATGAACTCATTCCGACCGAGCGGCGTCAGGCTTTCCCACAGCACAAAGACTTTTGGATCCGATCGCAACGCTGCTTGAAGGTCGTCACGTGCTTCGTGGACAGTGCCATGTGGGAAAGTGTTCGCCATGCAACCTCCAACGGTGCCGCTGGCCGCCTGGTTCACCCGCTCCAATAGAATGGCAGCTTCCGAGGTGGTTGCTGGACGATAGAATGTCCACGGTAAAGTCTTCCCCCGACCTCGGTCGATCCGCGGCATGTGGCGGGGTGCCTCGCCCCCTGTTGTTGCGTCTGCTCCGGTTTTCCTGCTGGGGCGCTGATTGTCCATCGCCGGCTCGGTCAGGAAGGCTGACCTGTCGTGGAAAAATCGCAGCCTGATATTGAGGCGGCGCGGGCAGTAATAGCCGGGCGACGAAGGTATCTGCTACAAGGTGCGGTTATTTGTCGTACTTGATATTTCAAATGTAAAGTAAGATACATTACGAATGTAAAATAGGGTACATTGAGCCGGGAGAGCGAGCCTGATCACCTCCACGCAAATGCGTGCTGCCCGCGCCTTACTCGGCACCGACCAGAAGCAACTGGTCGAGATGTCCACGGTGTCGCAGCCGATGATCGAGCGGATGGAGGCCAGCGAGGGGATCGTGCATTGGGTCGTCCACACGCTCACCAAAATCGTCGAGAACGCGAGAAGCGAGGGGACGGATGCAGAGCCCGCTTCACGCACCCAGACTCCCCACCAGGCGATAACACATTCTAACCAAAAGCAAAAATTACCGGACGGCAGCTGCCTGCCCCCGGATGATCCCTCCATTCATCAAGCGGCATAAAATAAGGGATGGCTATGACTGCGCGATCGGTTGAACCGACCTTTGTTGAAGCATTTACACCCAAGCTCGTCACGGTCCTCCGGGAAGGCTACCACTTTAGGGATTTCCGCGCAGACGTTCTCGCCGGGCTGACCGTCGCCATCGTGGCGGTGCCGCTTTCCATGGCGATCGCCATCGCCTCCGGCGTGACTCCGGACCGTGGCTTGTACACTGCGATCATCGGCGGATTCATCGTCTCGTTTCTTGGCGGCAGCCGATTTCAGATCGGCGGCCCTGCGGGCGCGTTCATCGTCCTTGTCGCCACGACCGTCGCGCTTCACGGCGTGGAAGGACTGCTCCTTGCCACCGTGATTGCGGGCGTCGTCCAGCTTGTGGTGGGACTGCTGAGGCTCGGGACCTTCATCAAATATATTCCGTTTCCGGTGACGATTGGGTTCACGGCGGGTATCTCCGTGATCATCTTCGCCAGCCAACTCACCGAATTACTCGGTCTCACTCTTGCGGGCAAAGAGCCTGGGGAGCTGATTCACAAGCTGGCAGCCATTAGCGCGGCATTGCCGACCATAAACGCGGCGGCGGTGGCCGTCTCCGTACCGACGATCGCGTTGATCGTCGCGATACGTTACTTCCGTCCCTACTGGCCTGCGATGCTGATGTCGGTCGGTGTTGCCTCGGTTGCGGTTTGGTTGCTCGGCCTGCCGGTAGAGACCATCGGCACCCGTTTCGGTGGCATTCCCCAAACGCTGCCAGCACCCATGCTCCCCGTGATCTCGCTGGAGAAGATCACTGAGGTGCTGCCCGCTGCCCTGTCATTCGCGCTGCTGGGGTCTATCGAGAGCCTGCTATCGGCGGTGGTGGCCGACTCCATGAGCGGAGAGCGACACCGTTCCAACTGCGAGCTTGTGGCGCAAGGTATAGCCAACATCGTTTCCCCGTTTTTTGGCGGCTTCTGTGTAACCGGCACGATCGCCCGCACAGCGACGAATGTGCGCTCCGGTGCGCACGGTCCGGTCGCGGGCATGCTGCATGCGGTGTTTTTGTTGCTGTTCATGCTCGTCGCCGCACCACTCGCTTCGTACATCCCGCTGGCCGCGCTCGGCGCCGTGCTGGCCGTGGTCGCGTGGAACATGGCCGAAAGGCACGCATTCGCAATGCTTCTGCGTGCCTCGCGCAGCGACGCGGTGGTATTGGTGGTTACGTTCTTGCTGGTGATCTTCAGTGGCCTCATCGAAGGCATTCTTGTCGGCTTCGGTATCGCGGCGCTCCTATTCCTGCATCGCATGGCGAAGATGGTGGAAGTCGAGAACGCGCGTTCGCTGACCGACGGGGACGAGTCGGTCAGGGTCAATGGCAATGGCCGGAAAGCGTATGATGTCGCCCTCGCCACTGATCCCGATGTGGCCGTTCACCGGATTTCCGGGGCGTTCTTTTTCGGAGCGGCGGCGAATGTCGGTGCGGCGCTCGACAGTATTGGCGATCATCCGAAAGCCTACGTCATCGATTTCTCGGACGTGCCGGTGATCGATTCCTCCGGAGCTGCAGCGATTGAGGGCTTTGTGCACAAAACGCATCGCCGGCGAGCGCCCGTCTATATTACCGGAGCGTCTCCGGCGATCCGGCGCACGCTCCTGATCCATGGCGTGAAGCCGCCTTACGTGCGATTTCGCAGCGATCTGGCTGAGGGCGTCAAGGCCGCGCATAGCAGGGTCGCGCATAGCAGGGGCACGCATAGCAAGCTCGCGCAGAGCGGGGTAGCGCGGCGCGATGCGGCGGCGGAAGAGGAAGAGGAGGAGGCGCTGACGTGAGCAGCCTCCGGTGACAGGGACGGCATGTCCGCGCAGGTGATAAAAGGACAGGACGCGGCTAGGTTGCCCTAGCTGCGGACTGGCAGAACGTTTTCGATCTAACGCAAGGCATCATTGTCGTCCCTACGGATCATTGTTGTCCTACCGGGAGGCGCTGCATCCATCACCCCCCGACGACACCGATGTGTCTATAGTACGCAAAACACTCAGCATGGCGGATGAGGCTCCTTGCAGGGGCACGCGTCCGCACACCCGGCCCATGCTTTATCGACCAGCAGGTTCCGCACGCGCGACGATCTAGAACCGATCGACATTCAGGATTCCCAATCGGTTTGATCGCTGATTCATAGAGCTCCGTGATTCGTCACGGAGCAGATCATGGCGGCGAA
>NZ_JAVDPZ010000038.1:0-31397 GCF_031453995.1 Nitrobacter vulgaris
AAGCCCGTGCCGCGCCCGGACGGTTCGGGTATTTCCGACCTCTACAACAACCAGGCCTTCGTTGCGGTGAACACGGGCTTTGAAGTGCAAATCGATGAGGAAGCCCGCGGCGACAAGAGCATTGGCGAAGGCGACGGGTTCCTCTACAACCGCACAGGCGCGATCTACAAAATCAAAGACTTCGGCACCGCCGAGGGTCAGCAGGATTACGAGAACACGCAGAAGCTTGCGCAGGAGACGTGGCACCAATACGAGATTGAGGTGAGCGGCAACCTCTACATTGTCCGGTTAAACGGAGTGGAAGCGACGCGCTTCAAGCGCAAAGCGGTCGACGTCTTCCGCGGCAACCCGCCGAGCGTCGATGCGGACTCGGGGTTCATCGGCCTGCAAACGCACACCGGCCAAATTTCCTTCGCGAACGTGCGGGTGAAGTGATTTGTCCGTTCCGTGAGCGCGGGAGCTGACGGACGAACACCTGTAGTGTGGCGGAACTCGGCTGCGGGTTTGTGCCGAGCGATGAGTTTGGTCGCTTGGTGTTGTACAACTCGACAACGGAACGCCCACGGGATTGGTGTTGAGCGCGAAGTTCTTTATCCGTGGCATCCTTTGACCGGGCTTCAGGTCCATATTCATGAAGTAATCGAAGGGTGGCGCAGCGGTTTTCCGCTGTAGCCTTTCCGGCCTCGTATCGGACCGATGGCTGGAGGTTCCGGCATAGATGTTCGACCGCGGGGTCAGCGCGAGCTGGCGCGCCGCGACTGTACCAGAGATGGATCTTGCCGTGCTTGGCGCCTTGGCGACGCTTCTGCAAGATACCAGCACTTCCTCGCGATCGCACGGAATGAGCGCAGCACTGAACTCTCACGGCACGAATCGGGGAGCTCTCCATGTTGCGCAAGCCCACGATATACCAGTTCGATCTGTTCTCCAATCCGCCAGTTGTAAAGACGGCTCGTGTACCGGCGTGGCAAGCACTGCCGGAAGAGACACGCCGGCGGCTGACCAGGCTGATGGTTCGTCTGATTCTCAACTACGTCGATGGCGATCACACCGGGCAACAGGGGCGCGCTGATCATGATGCATGAGAAGATCAGGCCGCATCATCTGGAGCGGAAGGCAATCCTGTATGTGCGGCAGTCGTCGGCTCATCAGGTCCTGCACAATCGCGAGAGCGGCACGCTTCAATATGCCGATGCGCGACCGTCTTACGGCGCTCGGCTGGTCTCATGTCGAGACTGTCGATGACGATCTCAGCCGATCTGCCACTGGCGGTGTCGCGCGTGCCGGTTTCGACCGGATGGTCGCGGAAGTCTGCCTTGGCAAGGTCGGTGCGGTCGCGGCGCGGGAGGTGTCGCGCTTTGCCCGCAACAGCCGCGACTGGCAGCAACTCATCGAGATGTGCCGCGTCGTCGACACAGTGCTGATTGTGTTTCGGCGCGGGGTCTCGACCATGATCGGCAAGGGGTCCCATCATTCCAACTCAACGAAATCAATGGGCTGAAGGGGTTCCCGCGATGCCGATGGGGGTCATTTTTCGATCACATTGACAGTTCAGATACCGTGAAGCGGGCCGCCATCGCCGGCGAAAGAGAGGTCCGGAAGCGGCAAGCCGACGCCGGCGCTCGATCGACGCCTGACGATCTGGAGAACGCTGCTCTACGCGGGCAGGGAAGGCCGTCCAGACACGTTTGCGATCCGCAGCGGTTTGATGACTTAGGGAGCGGGAAAAGGACACCCTGCGCCTCCATAGCCGGCTGGCGGCGCTGGTGGAGAAGCTCGGCAAGGCCCTGCGCCACGCCGTCCGAAATATGGCCGGCAGCAAGAGCCGCTCAGAGTTGGCGAGATAGGTGATCGATCTGACGCGGATGTGCATCATTGCCAAGCGCGCTCTATGAGTTTCCCGGTCCTACTGTTTCCAGCAGTGGGGCCGTTGCTTTTCAGACTACCGCGGCGGTTCAATTCCCCACGATCAGACGGCACAAGCGCCACAGCAGGAGAATGTCACCGTCGCCTTAACTGGTATCTCAACAACAACATGCGCCTGATTCACGGCATGGTAGAGAAAACCGACCTCGCCGGATTGGATCTCGGCGCCGAGTACGATGCCTTCGCGATGCGCACCCCAGTTCGTATTCTGAGACCTTGAGCCTTTCACCGCTCCACGGAAACGGTCGAAGACTTGTCGCGCTTCTTCACGCTACCGTCCTGTCCAACTTCCGAATAGATTTTCACGTGCCAGCCGGATTGTTGACGAATCCATAAACTTGGTTCAGTCCAAGACCGGTGCCTTTACCCACGGCTTAGTGGCAAAATGGTTCGAACGCTTGAGCTATGGGTCTCGGCGTCCATGCCAGCCCCGGTGTCCGTGACAGCAATCACGACGTATTGCCAGGCCCGACCTCGCGATGGCTTAACACGTAACTCATGTGGGTTATTTCCAGTTCGAGAGTTAGCCTCCCACCCGCTCGGCATGGCATCTCTGGCAGTGACTGCCAAATTCAGCATGCTGGCCTCAAGCTCATTTGGGTCGGCTGGGACTGAGGAAAGCGATATGGTTCCGACGACAGCGCATAAACGACTCGCTCTCTCTGATTTTTGAATGCGCTCGCCGAGGGCGCGCTGCGGAAGCGTCCCGTGTAAGTCCCTGGGAGCGCCGCAGCCGCATTAACGGAACTGGCCCGCTTCATCGCGGATCATATCCCCGGTCGACCAAGGCCCTGCACGGTTCCGCGCCGTCTCCCTCAAGACGCCTCCCGGGACTGTGCACCGTCGGGAGCGCGCACACTAGCGAGCCTCTCGAAGAGCAGATCGAGCCGCGCCTACGACCTATAGCAGCAGGCCGGCTTCCCGAAAGGCCGGGAGATAAGGAGCCAATGAGCTGCTGAAAGAACAAAAGCCCAAGTGCATGACGCGGGACGCGCCGCCATGAGGGACAACGCCCAATCTGCCGCGGCATCGGATGGGTCGAGAACCATCGGGATAAATGCCGCTCCTTCCTTCTTCGGCTCGACCGTTCGACGGTACCTGAGAAGGATAGATTTTCTACTGGAACTCTGACGGGAGAGCGGGCGTTTTCAGCGTTTGGGAGTTTGCATGACCAGCACCTCGATATGGATGGATGTTGACGTAATGCCCACCGCCGAATCGCTGGTTGGGGAGGCAGAGTGCGATGTTGCCGTCATAGGGTCAGGGATTGCCGGCATCTCAACCGCCTACGAACTTTGCAAGCGCGGTAAGTCGGTTATTGTGATCGACCGCGGGCGCATAGCGGGTGGTATGACGTCCCGGACATCCGCGCACCTGGCGCCTTTATGCGACGATCTCGTAAGCGAGATGGTCAGTATCAAGGGGCTCGAAGCCACAAAGCTCTTCTACGACAGCCAGGCAGCAGCTGTGGACCGTATCGAAGAGATTCAGAAAAATGAGAACATCGACTGCGATTTCCGTAGGCTGGATGGCTACCTGTTCCAGGGCCGCGACATGCCTGCTGACATCATTGAAAAGGAGCTCGACGCGGTCCGCGCGGTCGGAGCGCCAGTGGACCCGCTCACGGGTTTGCCGTTCAACGGATGCGAAAGCCGTCAGGTGCTACGCTATGCAAGGCAGGCGGCTTTCCACCCACTGAAATACCTCGCGGGGGTCGCGAAGGCCTGTCAAGAGAAGGGCGTTACCTTTTTTGCGAACAGTCCGGTTGAAGAAGTCGGTGAGGAAGAGGGCATCGTCACGCTTAAGGTGGCCCGTGGCGCTATTCGGGTAAAGTACGCAGTTGTCGCCACCAACTCATCGATCTCCGACCGCTTCGCCATTCACACTAAGACCGCGCCGTATAGAACCTATGTCATGGCGTTTGAAATTGAACGCGGAGCGTTGCCCGATGCGCTCTACTGGGACACGGAAGAGCCTTATCATTACGTACGGCTTCAGCCGGGCCCAGGACAAACCGATTATGTGTTGATCGGCGGAGAAGACCATAAGAGCGCAACGGCAGATGATGCTGACATTCGCTTTGGAAAGCTTGAGGCTTGGGCGCGCAGCCTGATCTCGGCGCTGGGGAAAGAGACCCACCGCTGGTCCGGGCAGGTGCTGGAAACAGTTGATTATGCTGGCTTTATCGGCCGCGATCCCGGGGGCAGCAATATTTATGTCGCGATGGGCGACTCAGGCCAGGGATTAACCCATGGCGTTATGGGCGCGATGCTTAATACAGGTCTTATTCTCGGCGAAGACCATCCGTGGAAGGATCTGTATGCGCCCGGCCGAATTCCGCTCAAAGCGGCAAAGAATTTTGTTGTGGAAAATACAACAGCGATCAAAAACTTTGCTGAATACGTTGCGCCGGGAGAAATTGGCTCACTCGACGAGCTTAAACCCGGGCATGGCGCGATCGTCCGGCGCGGCCTCGAAAAGCTTGCCGCGTACCGCGACTCTGATGGCGGCCTGCATCTCAACTCCGCGTCCTGCAGCCATATCGGCTGCCACCTACACTTCAACAGTTTCGAGACGTGTTGGGATTGCCCCTGTCACGGCTCGATGTTCAACGTGGATGGATGTCCGATCAATGCTCCTGCCATCGGACCGCTTGACCCGATCAAGGAATAGAGGGCTGCGCGCGCTTCCTCCACTTTTCCACAAAATCCGGCGGACCTCTGGATTTCGCGGGCGTCATATACTGACGCTAATACTGTTTGGGAGCGGCCTATGGGTTCATCGATTGACTGGAATTCCGTCTTCGTTCCGGCAATAGGGCTTGCGGAAGTAATCGTTCGTGGCAGCCTTATGTACCTTGGGTTATTTATTATCCTGCGCGTCATGGCACGGCGTCAGGCGGGTCATTTCGGACCCGCTGACCTTCTTGTCATCGTGCTGATCGCCGATGCCGCGCAAAACGGCCTCGGGAAAGATTATGGCTCCGTCACTGAAGGCCTCACACTCGTTCTCACAATCGTTGCCTGGGAATATTTGCTGGACTGGATTTCCTGGCGATTTCCCTGGTCGCGGCCATACCTTACCCCGCCGAGCCTTACTCTTATTCGTGATGGACGCCTTATTCCTCAGAACCTGCGCAAAGAAATGATCACGGAGGATGAGTTGAAAGCGCAACTGCGCGAACATGACGTCGAAGATTATGCGGATATCAGGCTGGCTAAGCTAGAAGGTGATGGGCGTCTTAGCGTCCTGAAGCGCAAATGAAAGATGATGATCAGCCGTGGGGCCGTCGCCGTTCGCGTACGACGTCTTTGCTTGCTTATCGGCGCGAAGTCCAAGATAGACGGGATGCCACAAATTCGCGGGAGCTTGTCCACTCGGTGAACTTGATTTCGGCGATGAGTGACGTTTCACCCCGTTTTGACGGCTTCATCCTTTACATTTTTGCGGAAGGGCGACTTCGCAGTTTTCGCGATTGACGAGTTGCCCTGCAGTTCCTTGAGCGTTTCGTGGCTGAAGCCGGTACCGACATTAGCTGTGACGATTGACTAAGCGTGTTCCGATTGCGCGATCAAAGTCCAATGCTAGTGCCGAGCAACGATCTAACGGCTTCGTATGCGTCACGGTAGGTTGCCGGACCCAGAAAACCCAACGTATATTAGTTGCGATGACGATGGACGGCTCCTAACGCGCGTCGGCGTAGAATCTGCTGAGCGATTTGGTCTGGGAGGCGAGTAACAGGAGAAGTATGGCAGGCGGTCTGGTAGCGATGCTAGATGATGTGGCCGCGCTGGCACGGCTTGCAGCAGCATCGGCCGACGACCTCACGGCTGCCGCCATACGGGCCGGCTGCAAGACGGTAGACGTGGTGATCGATGACGCTGCGGTCACGCAGGGTATGTCATAGGCCTGCCGTCCGAGCGCGAGTCGCCGATTATCGCCAAGATCGCGATCGGTTCTGTTCGTAACAAGCTGCTGTTTATCCTGCCAGCCGCTTTGCTGCTAAGCGCATTCGCTAAAATGGGCACTGACGCCGATCTTGATGCTTGGCGGCCTCTATCAACTTCGAGGGCGCCGAAAAGATTATCAAGTTGCTTAAAGGTGAAATGGCGATCAAGGAAGTCGCTCGGATCAACGACCCCGCCGAACTTGAAGCACGGCAGGTCGACGGCGCGATCCGGACCGACCTTGTACTTTCAGCGGAATAATGGTCATCGCGCTGAACGCGATCGCTGCATCAAAGCAGCCATCTCTGGCATTTTCAGGTAGCGCTGATAGACGCCACGAATCAATCATTCAATCGCTCCGCCAGAGTTGAGCCATTAGCACCTGCGTTCAGCATACTTTGTGGATTGTGGAGTGCGAAACGCTACAGCTCATTCAGCATGACCCCGACGTGGCCATCGTAACTACCGCAAAGGAGAAAGGCTGCGACCTCATTGTGATGGCCGCTCTCACTCCAGATTTCCACTTCTACAGAACTTCGGTCACTAAGCGAGCCATCATTCAGCTGGTCGCCCTAGAATTTATAGCGGCTCAATTGTTGCGGCTCGAAGCAATCATTGGAGCGCCAGACTGGGGGCAGAGGCATTTAATAAGACAACGCCTCTTCCACCGGTCAAGGAACTGCGAACAGACATTCCAGTTGAATATCCGTCGGAGAAAATCCTTGTGCCGTTCGAGTCCCTGAACGGAAGTCAGATTGTGCCTAAGGCACGTAAGCTACCGGGTGACCGGAGATACAAACCCCATTGAAGCGCGGCTATTGCCGATCCTCAGGTGATCAATTATGGGCGATGACCTTCTATCCGGAGTAGAGGCCAATCACGCAGAAGCGAGCCGTGACCAGGTGCCGCCAGCAGATCCACAAATTGAAACGGTTGAGCCACGAAAGACAAGTATTTGGGTCAAAGAACTACCCTATAGTCTGATTCTCGTTTTGACCCTCATCGGCGTCGCGTATACGAGCTTCTCAAATCAGCCGATTGTTATCTATTGGGAATTCTTGGCGCTATTGATTGGAGTGATGTGTATCGCCACCGGATGGCAGAACACGAACGACAAAGAAACGCGATTGCGTTTAATTTCGACGCAGGTACTGCATTGGTCCGCATTTCTGCTCGTGATGAATATGATTCTGTTGCCTAGCGCTCAGAGAATCCTCAATGCCAGCGTAACTGGGATTGCCATCTTTACCTTGTTAGCGCTCGGTACCGTTACCGCTGGCATCCATGTGGCTTCTTGGCAGATCTGTCTTCTCGGACTCGTGATGGCCCTGAGCGTTCCGGTGATTGCGTGGATTAAGGCTTCCGCATTGCTCGTAGTTCTAATTTTGTCCGTGGCGCTTGGAGTTGGTGTTGTGCTTTGGTGGCCTTGGCGTAAGAAGGAGTCCGCTCCAGATTGACACTGCTTTTTGCTGTGTACCCTCGGCACCGTTGACAGATTGAGGAACTTTTCGAAAGGGAGCGTCGGTTTTGTCGCGCAACGCCGGTTCACGGGATAGCTTCGGCCGCTCGATGATCTGGCCGCGGACATTCTCCGAGATCCGATTCCAGAAGCGGTTTAATCGTTGAGGCGATAGTCGGCCAGCGCTTCGGACCCGCCGTTACAATCATATAGAACCCGCAGGATGCCGAATTCGCCCAGCGAGCATGGCGGCGGCAAACTCAGAGATGCTCTTATTGCCACGCAGCACGTAGGATCTTCTTCTCGGCCGAGTATCGGTCAGATTTCCTCTTCAGAACCCCCAGTTTCCTCGCACGTGCTTGTCGCCGTTTGACCGTTTCTTCCGGGGCTAAGTTAGCCCGAGCCCGATAGCTTGAACTTGCGAGAGTCCACCTTCAATCCTGCGCCGTTAGCCTGATCACTTGTTATAAAAGCAAGCCCGTAATAACTCCAGTCTGGGCTCCACCGCCCTGTACGCCCGGGGTAAGCAAATGCAAACGTTCCTCCACCCTCAGCGGTGTCGCGCGTGACTAACACCGCAAGCATGCGGCCTTCAGGCGTCAAAACGACGTCGTTGACATAGCCGTACCCACGACCCGTTTGAAGACGAGCATAGTCACCGATTATTTCGGTGACGAGAAGATCAGGTTTCCTGTTGTCGTGATCGTCCTTGGCTGAAGGAAACAACCCGAACATGTGTGATGAGTCCAGGTCAGCAACAAGGTTGCCGGGGCGAATGGGAAGGACGACTTGTTCCCACGGGAGACGGAACACAAATTCTGGCCTGGCACCGTCGCCGGTCTGCTCGGCTATGAAGCCCCTCACAGTCCCATCGTCCGCGAGCACGATATTGCGGATCTTGCCAAGATGCTGGCCGGTCTTAGAGACAACGCTGCTGCCCAGCAGTTGCGAAGCGCGCACTCCGTCGTAAAGCATTTGCGCGAGCTGTGCCTTCTCATCCTTCGAAGAATTAGTTTCGGCTCGCACAGCCGTTAGGCTAGAGAGCAGAAGCACAACGAACAGTCCGCGTGCGGCAGCTTTCCGTTTGTTCATGATACCTCCGAAGAACGATTCTCTCTACTCGAACGTGAATGCTGTCGCAGCGTTCCAAATGTGAAATTAACTTTGTGCAACGGAGAAAGCCTGAAATAGGTATTCGCGCTGACCAACGATAGCTCTCCGGGCCGCTCACTCTCGGATTCAAACTTATTTAAAAGCAGACGAATTGTTGGTCGGCGGCCGACCACGAGAAGTCTGTCCTTGATCCGATGCTTGAGGTCGCCTGATCGTCTCGCCTCGGGGTGTTCCGTAAGGCGCATCGGTCATCAGGAAGGGTCGATCAGGGCCGATCGACACCTTCCCTCCGCTTCGCGTTGTCCAATGACAAGGTCGCAGAATTAGGTCTATTTCTTGCTATAATCGAACTTCGGCGCACTCTTTAGATTGTCTTTGCTGGTGTCCACGAAGGCCTTCCACGTGTTATCTTTCTTACTGAGGACCACCGTGGACGGATCGAGCACGACGTAGCTTTCGCCCATACCGATAAAGCCGCCCACGCCCACTATCAATCCAGTGATCGTCTTTCCGTTATCAATAACCAGATCTTTAATCTCGCCCAGCGTTTCGTTCTGATTGTTATAGACATTGATGCCGACCAGCTTGGACGACATGATGTCAACCGGCTTCACGGTTACGAACCGAACAGCAACGGTAGCTCTGTCGGCGATCCGCAAGCCTCCCGCCGTTGTGCCAGAATTTGCGGCATTGTTATCCGACGCACTCGTCGTGGCGTTCGGGGTGGGTGATGGAGCTGTTGTCTGGGCCAACGCGAGTGTCGAGATCGACGAGATTGCGAGGGCAGTTCCGATTGCCGTCAGCTGGCGATGATTCATGAGCTTTCTCCTTTAGCATGACGTCGAGAGCCCACCATGCTGTTAAAGACGCCGCTCTCGGGCGGAGACGGGCAGCTAGAACAGGACTTCACCCGCCAACAGCCCCAGCACGAGGAAAATTGCGAATAGCGCCAAGGCCGCGAAGAAAAGCCATTTTGCGATTGTCGCAGCGCCAGCCGACGCTCGGGAGAAGCCGAAAAAACCCGCTACCACTGATATAATAAAGAAAATCAACGCCCATTTGAGCATAGGAATCTCCGTCGTTACTCGTGGCAAACGAACAGCAAGCGTCATGGTTCCGCATGGTCCCCCTTTGATGGAGAGGGCTGACTTCCTGCCTTTCAACGGTTAGCGGAGAGTAAAAGATGACGCGCCATCTGTTGTAACAAGCTCCGAGATCAAGAAAGATTTAAGAACCTGAACAAGACACATGCCGGAGCTCTGGATTGTCTATGAGTCGCAACGTGAGCGCATCACGCTGCTACAGCCACAAGGAGCTGTGCGGGTCGTCGATCCGAGCTTCGTGAGCGCATGCAATCCCGGTCTGATCGTGGAGCTGCGCAGCCTTCGTGGTCGCACAACGGCACCCCGCGAACACGTCTCCAAGACGGATGGATATGCCGCAGCTGCTATAAGGCAGTTGGATGTGACCGAAACAACAGGTCTGGATAGATTGCTATAAAATGACGCTGACTAAAGACGGCTCTGAAGGCTTGACGCCCGCAGCCCGATCCTGACGACCCGCCGTAAAGCAAAGACAAGTTTTAAGACCGACCCTTAAAACCCACGCTGCTTAGCCGCGACAGTGAGAAAGCCGTTGAGTCGTCTTCGATCGCCCACGTCTTTCGGACTGGGATCCGTCATTCTCGAGAAATGCGCAAGACAAGCGAGTTCATTTCTTGCTTGGCGCCAGACAGTACGCGACAACTTGGCTGCTGGTCGGCGCCGTATAGCCGATTGCACGCTCGTTCAAAATCTGTGCGTCGGCTCCCGGCAATAGGCGTTGACGGTAAATTCGCCCGCGGCGCAGACCACCCGGCATTCCTCGTCCTTTGAGCAGTGGCTGGCGGACCACCCGCATCTGCGCGCCTTTCGTTTGTACAAAGCGGATTAGGGGTGCCTCAGCGGGAGAACCATGTCACAATTTGCGATCCTGGCCGGGCGCTCCTCTTGTCCGGCTCGAATCTTTATAGAGCAATCACGTGGCAGATAGCGGATGCGAAAGCGGAATTCTTTGTAACGATCAGTGCGGGTACGGTATCGCCCATCAACGGTGACAAGCTGGTTGCGTCGCGACGTTTCGCCTCGCACGACCAACACACCACCCTCGTTTTCCACCCTCGTGAGCGTGATCTCAGCTTGCGCGGGCGCGCTCATCGCGATCATGAGCGAAGCAGCAAGCAAGAATTGTCGCATCGTGAAGCCTTTCTGACGGTTTGTTGCACCCCGCCTTTTTCGTACCCCGCCCACCGACAACCTCCCTCGACGCGTGACGTCTCCGTGAGCAGCATCATTGCTGCCATCGCAGGCGCCGGTCACGCACACACCGGCGGGCAGGGTGTTCGAAGGAGGCCGTCAACCCGTTCCCAGTAACGCTCTTTGTTGCTCTTACCCGCGTCCGTGTCATTGATATCCTAGAAGAACCGACCTGTTTCAAAATCTCTCAACGCGACCGTTTTGAGAGCCGAGGGAAGGGCTGCTAATTCGACGAAGAACCCATCGTAGAACCTGGCTCGGTCGCGGGATTGTCGGGACTGATTGCCTCAGAAACGGACTGGCCATGTGGTCCAAACGTCATCAGAACCGGGTCGCCGTCTTCTGACTTCGCCTGAACTACGAAGGTTTTAGCTAGGAACTTGATATCGGAGAAACCTGCTTTCTCTAGCTGCTGCTTGATCTTCTGAACTGCGTTCTTCCCTGAATTAGCACCGGTATCGGCAGCACTCTTCTCGCCGTGGGGATTAAATGCGGATTGGGCCAGAACTGGCGATATGGACATTGCCAAGAAGGCAACTGCCGCCAACATGATTTTCATCGTGTCCTCCTTCAGTAATGTTTGCTCCAATGGAGCATTGATCGATCGCACTGTGGCGAACGGCAGGGCAATGAAAGATCCCACGTATGGTTCCGGATGAAAGCTAGATTTTGGAGGTCCCATAAAGGCGCGCCACCATCGCTACAAACGCTGGTCAAAGATTAATGGGTCTTTGGAATCGTTCACCGCGTTTTGCCACCCGTCGGGGCGACCCTCTGAGAGCGCTGCTGCGCCGGGCCGCTCGCGTCAATCAGGTTGAAGGCCGTATTGATGAGCCCGATATGTGAGAAGCCTTGCGGAAAGTTGCCCACGAGCCGCCTTCGAATGGGATCGTATTCTTCCGCGAGCAGCCCGAGATCGTTGCGCACGGCCAGAAGGCTCTCGAAGAGTTTTGAGGCATCATCGATCCGTCCGAGCATCACATAGGCGTCGGCCAGCCAAAAGCTGCAGGCGAGGAAGGCGCCTTCTTCGCCGCCGATCCCATCATCGACCTGATCTGTCGAATATCGCAGCACGAACCCATTGCTGATGAGGTCCTGCTCGATGGCCGTGATCGTGCCGACCACGCGCGGGTCGTCGGCAGGCAGGAAGCCGACCTGAGGGATGAGGAGGAGGCTCGCATCCAGAGCCTTGCCGCCATAGTGCTGCGTGAAGCTATTGCGATTGGGGTCAAAGCCGTTTTCGCAAATATCAGCGTGGATCGTGTCGCGAGTTTCCCGCCAGCCATCAACCGGACCCTCCAGACCGAAATGCTCGGCGGACTTGATAGCGCGGTCGAAGGCGACCCAGCACATGAGCCGGGAATGGGTGAAGGCTCGCGGTTCTCCCCGTACTTCCCATATGCCGTTGTCCGGCTTTCGCCAGACCGTCTCAAGATGATCGAGAAGGACGTTTTGCAAGCGCCAGGCTTCTGCCAGCGGCGCCAGTTCAGCTTCCCGCGCGGCATGCAAAGTTTCGATCAGTTCGCCATAGACGTCGAGCTGCATCTGGCCAACTGCTTCGTTGCCGATCCTGACCGGGGAACTCTCCTCATAGCCCGGCAGCCAAGTCACCTCATTCTCTGGCAGCCAGCGTTCGCCAGCAATGCCATACATGATGTGGAGCTGCTCAGGACGCCCGGCAGCAGCCCGCAAAAGCCATTGCCGCCAGGCCTCAGCTTCCTCCCGATAACCCGCGTTCAACAGCGCGTACAGAGTGAGGGCTGAATCCCGCAGCCAACAATAGCGATAATCCCAGTTGCGGCTGCCGCCGATCGCTTCCGGAAGCGACGTCGTCGGTGCAGCCACGATGCCCCCAGTCGGTCCGAACGTCAGCAATTTAAGCGTGATGAGGGAGCGAATGACCGCATCGCGCCATACGTGATGCTTGATGTCAAAGCGGCATCGTTTCGACCATTCTTGCCACCACGAGATCGTGCGGTCCATAGTCTCAGAACGATCCGGCACGAAGTGCGGCATCTTGTGGGAACGATGATAGGAGAGCGTGAAAGGCACCTCTTCGTTTTGCCGAGCAGTGAAGCGAGCCGTGCTCGTCATGTCTCGGCCTTCCAATGCGACGGCCGTGTGCAACTCGACCGCGTCCGGGCCTGCGACGGCGCTTAGGCCGTAATCGCGGCGCCGCACCCAGGGAACGGCCTGCCCGTAGTTAAAACGGAGGATCAGTTCCATGCTCATCGCCACCTCGCCCGATACGCCACGCACGATGCGTACAACGTCGACTTTCTCTTCATCGTCGGTAAGAGGCATGAAATCAGTAAGTGTGCAGACCCCTGTCGCAGTCTCGAATCGCGTCTCAAGCACCGCGGTTCCGGGGACGTAGCGCCGGCTGATACGGCAAGCGGGATCCGCCGGCGTCAAAAGCCAGCGGCCATGCTTGGGACCGCCCAGCAGGGCAGCAAAGCACGCAGCGGAGTCGAAGCGCGGCAGGCAAAGCCAGTCGATCGAACCGTCGCGGCTTACAAGCGCTGCGGAGATCATGTTGCCGATGATGCCATAGTCCTCGATAGGCTTCGACATGCTGGCACTTCCTCTTTATCTTAGCCTTCGCCACGGAAGGCGGGATAGAGCGTCATACCGCCGTCGATGACGAGGGCTGTACCCGTGACATAGTCGGACGCGTCGGACGCAAGCCAGACGATGGCCCGGCCGATATCCTCTGGCTCGCCGATGCGCCCATAGGGAATGAGCTTCAGAAGTTCGGCCATTTTCTCGTCGTTCGCCCAAGCCTCGTGGTTGATCGGCGTTCGGATCGCACCGGGCGCCACCGAGTTCACCCGAATCTTCATCGGTGCCAGCTCTTGGGCGAGCGATCGCATAAGGAGAGAGACGCCCCCCTTCGAGGCCGCATAGTTTGTCTGAAAGGCCCAGGGAATGATCGCGTGTACCGAACTCACGAAGATGATCGTGCCGATGGCGCCGGAAGTCCGCTCGCTGTTTTTATGGTTCAGGAATGCGCGCACCGCTGCACGAGAGCATAAGAACTGCCCCGTAAGATTGACGTCGATCACCGCTTGCCAATCAGCAAGCGTCATGTCCTGAATTGGTGCGGGCCGCTCGATACCGGCATTGTTGATCAGGATGTCAAGCTTGCCGAACCGATTGAGCGTCTCGGCGAACATGGCTTCAACCTGATCTTCGCTGCTGATGTCCGCGGCGATCGCGATGGCGCACCCCCCGGCGTCTTCGATCTCTCGGACGACCGTTTCAGCTTGAGTGCAAGAGTCCTCTGATGTGAGATGGTTCACAACGACCGTTGCGCCCGCCGTCGCGAGCGCAATCGCGGTTGCCCGCCCGATTCCGGACGACGCGCCGGTGACTATAGCTACCTGTTGCCCAAGGGTTTTCGAATTCATTGCAGCCTTTGCTTCGTAGCGGTTTCCGATGGAGCTTCGGCGAGATTTTGGCTCCGGGCGTCCGCGGTTTGCGGGAGACGGGCGAGGGCCGCAGTGCGGTGTGCAAGAAGGCTCTGAGATTCGACAAATACCCGCGAGACTTCCGGGTGGGCCGTTCGGATGCGCCGCTCGATAGAGCTTACCGCGTTCTGGACGTCAATTGCGGAAAGCTGTTCGGAGAATTCGAGACTCAGCGTGATCAGCACCTCGCGTGGCCCGAAATGCATGGTCAGCATCTCGTTGATGCCCACCACGCCGGGTTCAAGGGCAGCGATCCGTCGGATTTCGGCGCGCTCTTCTGGAGCCATCGCTTCGCCGGTGAGCAGGCTCTGGGCTTCGTAGGCGAGAAAGGCAGCGGTAATGGCCAGGATCAAACCGATTATAATGGAAGCGACGCCGTCGAGAACCGGCAGATCGAGCGCCTGCGACAGGAAGACCCCGGCCATGGCGGCGGCGAGGCCGAGCATCGCCGCGCTGTCCTCCAGCAACACCGTGAATACCACCGGATCCTTGCTGCGCCGTATCGCCGAAACCCAGCCGAAATTTCCCTGCGATCGTCGGAACTCACGGAACGCCACGACCCAAACGCAACCCTCGAAAACTATCGCCAGCCCGAGAACGATGTAGCTCACATAGACGTTCTCGATTGGTTGTGGGTGCCGCACCTTTTCGATGCCGTGGTACAGTGACAAACCGGCTCCGATCCCGAAGATCAGCACAGCGACGACGAAGACCCAAAAATAGAGCTGGAGACCATGCCCGAACGGATGCTCCGCGTCGGCCGGCCTTGCCGCGCGCTTGAGGCCGTAAAGGAGGAGCGCTTGGTTGCCGGTGTCGACGGTCGAGTGAACGGCCTCGCTTAGCATGGCGGCGCTTCCGGTGAGCCAGGCAGCGCCGTACTTGCTGAGCGCGATCAGCGTGTTGCCCAAGAGCGCGGCGTAGATGACCGTTTTCGAAGCGCGTGCCGCCATCGGCTTCCTCAATCGCTCGGCAGCGACCGCTCGCCGCGGGCCTTAGTGCGGGTCGAGCGCGAGTTGAGCCGGCCGATGCTCAGTTCAAGTTGGTGTTGCGCGGCCTCGATTGCCCCGGCGCACTGCGACCGGCCGTCCAAGTTCAACGCGACTGTCAAAGCTATCAGGGACGTTTCAAGTTCACTCGTCAGGATGTGATCGCCGAGCCCCGATAGTGAGCGCAGCAGAAGATCGTCCGCCTGCCGCCGGAGAGGCGGTGGCAAGCGGTGAAACAGGATCGCAAAGGTCCGGTAGACCTCTGCGACGGTTTGATGCTGCATCGATTCTGAGGCGACCACCGCAAACGATTCAAACCCCCTCATCAACTGCCGAGCGAGGTTGTCGACGTAAACGACTGACGCCGTCGGATCGGCAGCGTCATCTTCGGGGCAGCCGAAGGACGGATCCGATTGCAGCCAGTGCGCCAAGAGGTCGCGCAGATGCCAGATCGCCAGAAGGCCAGGGCCGGGATTGGATTTGGCGGTCGAGATTGATGTCCAGCCGATCGTCACGAGCTGTTCGACGCCAAACGCCGCGTCAGCGTCTAGATCGCGCTGTTCCTCCAATGCAATAGCTTTCCGGATCTCCAACGCCAATGAGGATACGTCATGGTCCCGGGCCATCTTTATCTCGGCGATTGTGTCGCCGAAGGCGACATAGTCGCCAATCGAAACCAAGATAACGACTTCAATCTCAGTCTCGGTGACGGCCTTGGCGATGGCGGCCGCGTCGAGCCGCGTCAGAAATCCCCCGCGGTCGGCCGTGACGCCCACGCGGGCAATTCCCTGCAGACGGGGCGACCGTCGGGTGCTGCGGAGTAGACCGAGTTGGCATTCACGTGCACGAAGCGTGAGGTCGTGGATGGATTTGATGATAACGACCGGTCGCATTTGGTCGATCGTTGTGTAGATCAGAATGATCAGCATGTAGAGAGCGGCCAAGGTCATCGCGCCGGCGACCATCACACCATAGACCGGCTGATGGGAGGGGGTGATGCTGGACAGAACGATGAGCGAATAAAGCGCCACCCCGATAAAGAACCCAAAATAAAATTGGTTTGCCCGGCGCCGCAGAAATTGGTCGAAGACCAGACTAGTCAGCGACGCAGCCCCTTGCTGCACGGCGATCAATAACAGTGAAAGCGTAATCGATGTCACAGTGATGATGCTGCCTGCGATTACGCCGAGAAAATCGCGTGCTGTCTGAGCATCGCTGAACAGTCCACCCCACCTTGCGTTCGAGGTCTGTACGTCCTTGACGATTCGAGCCTCGTCAAGGATGTACATAGCTGCGGCAAGCATCAGGAACCCAACGATAACGAAGGTCGGCATCTTCAGGAATTCAACGAAGGCCCGCCGGACAGTTTCCAACCAGTGGACCAAGATTTCCGTCGTTTTTCTGAAGGCGCCGGTGCGATCCAGCCAGTGATCGGGAGCACTTGTCATGGGTTCATTTTTGAAACTCACTGGTGGTGCGACCCATCGCGCTCAGGATCGTGCTCGCTCTTCACCAACGGAAGCAATTTTAGCGTCAGGAACGTGAACGCGGCAATGGTAACCGCAACGTCAAAACTGCCAAGTCCGACGGCAGTCCCGATCGCTCCCGTGGCCCACAGGCTCGCCGCCGTTGCCGTGCCGTGAACGGAGCTGCCTTGCTTGAGGATCGCTCCGCCGCCAATGAAGCCGATCCCGGTAATAAGGCCCTCGACAATGCGCGCCGTTCCTTCCGGGGAGTTTGTGAGAAACGTTTCGGTCGCCTGGACAAATCCACAACTCGCGAGGGCAACGAGCGGAAAGGTACGAAGGCCGGCGCTGCGTGCTTCCTTCTCGCGATCCCAACCGATCGGTAACGCCAACGCATAGGCGCCGCCGAGGGCAAGAATGTGCGGAAGGATTTGGAACTTGTCCACTGTGCGCTTCTTCCATAAATGATCGCTGGCGCGAGTTTCTAAAACTTCGCAGGTCGGGATCCTGCGACGCTAAGTTCGTGTCGCGTTCCCGCTGCGTCTTCTATGATCCGGAGATTTCTCTTCATCACTACCAAACGCGGATGCCGTTCCTGCGGGAGGTCAACAGCCAACCGTCGAGAGGGTTCCCGTGAAGGGGATACAAGGCGAACCTTCGCGGCATGACGCCATTTATCTTTTCTGTATCGGCGAGTGGTTGAGGGCGATCGAAGCCGGCCTGACAATGTGGTGAAGCCTCATGATCACATCATCATGTCCCAGCGGCAGATGCTCCATACTTCTGCAACCCTCGAGCTGACGGAATTTTCACGGACACGCGGAAGGCGCCACACACTCGTTGCAACTCAGCTCCGCGGCCGAGGCACTACCGACCGGCCATGTATATGAAGTTTTGCTCGACGCCTTTCTCATCGTTGATCCAGCACTCGGATTAGCCACGAAATGGTCCGCAGCATACATTCGCGTCAAAAAGTCAGATGAAGCCGAGGCAGATTGCACAGGTCAGCCACGAGACTCGCGACTTAGTTTGCTCCGAGCGGTCCGGAAAGAGCCCCAGGACGGGAGCAATCAGACTATCTGCCAGATTCTGAAGGCTCGGTGGGATGCAGCGAATCGCATAAATGCCCCTGCCGTTGAGGGCGAGATATTCCTTTATGAACTGGGGGCAGTTTTCGGCTGCCCCGAAGTATCCTTGACGTAGAGTTCACGGACGAGCACCAGGCCAGCTGCCGCAAGGGGAGTGGCGAGCGCCAGCCCCGCTACGCCGGCAAGTACGCCTGCGACTATTTGCATGGCGAGGGTGAAGGCTGGCGGGAGTGACACTGTCCGTTGCTGAATGATGGGGGTAACAAAGTAGCTCTCCACCGTTTGGACAGCCAGGTAAAGTCCGATCACCCATCCAGCCTTTGTAAACCCATCGCTCAAAGCCAGGAGGATGGCGGGAGCAGCAGCGAGAATGGGCCCGAAGTTTGGAATGAACGCGAGAATCGCAGCCATAAGTGCGAGAGATAATGAAAGAGGGACATCGAGAACGAGGAGGCCAACATAGGTGAGAACGCCGACGAGTGTCATCGAGATCAGCTTTCCGATGAGCCACCAAAGGAGCGTCTCTCCGATCTGGTTAAGAAGTTCATTTGCGCGGGATCGGTTTTGTGGAGGAACAAGGTGGATCAGGCCACGCCGGTAGATGCCAGGTTCAACGGCGAGGTAGAGCGCCATGAAGAAAATGACAAAACCACTGCCAACCGCCCCAACGGTGCCCGATACTGCGCCGAAAAGGTTTCCGAGCAGCCCCCGCATTGTTCCTTTTCCGGCGTTGAAATAGCTTGAAACCTGATCGACCAGACCGTCGCCTACTAAGCCGCTTATGCTGGCTTGGAGGCCTTCCCAGGAACGGGGCACCTCTTTAAAGAGCTCCCGGGACTGCGAAGCGATTTCCGGTGCGAGGAGCCAGACTGCGGCCCCAATCACACCGAATATGACGATCAATGTAGCAGCCAAGGTCCAGCT
Source organism: Nitrobacter vulgaris (assembly GCF_031453995.1). Lineage (NCBI taxonomy): Bacteria > Pseudomonadati > Pseudomonadota > Alphaproteobacteria > Hyphomicrobiales > Nitrobacteraceae > Nitrobacter > Nitrobacter vulgaris. Next base: position 18,674 of record NZ_JAVDPZ010000038.1, read on the forward strand.
GGAGCTGACGCCGGACTTTTTGGCGAGCCAATCCGCTGCCCTACGGAGCGGGATCGCGAATAGCACCCCCGCGAAGACAAGCAGTAATACCTGCAAAGTCATTGTGAGGACGATGAGGGCGAGTGCAACACCGGCGATCCAGCGCAGCGTCCTGGCAACGTCACAATCCATTACATTCCCCGCAAGGTAAGCGTTGGCGCCTGCAGCATTCAGGACGTTTCCGGTTATTCGACGACGTCAGTGGCAGCGCTCACTTAAAAATTTTCTTCATCTAATAACGCCGCACATGGTTCAACTCTGATCGGCGTCATATGACAGACGATTGGCTGTTAGGCACTCCGTTGAACGCGGGGAATGCGCGAGAGTGCCTAAACTTACGGGAGATGTAATGACTGGACAGATGACGACAGCTACGGTTCTCCAATCGGGTGAACCCGACCGCCTGAATGTACTTGAGCAATTGGATGTTTGGCTTCGGATTCCGATGATGGTGCTTAGCTTCCTTTGGCTAACAATCGTTGTCGTCGAACTCGTATGGGGCTCGTCGCGTTTGCTCGAGGTATTCGGTACCGCCATCTGGATCGTGTTCATCATCGAGTTCTTGGTGCGTTTTGCCCTTGCGCCTTACAAGCTCGCATTCCTAAAAGGAAATTGGGTGTCGGTCCTGGCCCTCCTAGCGCCGGCACTCCGTCTCATTCGCGTGTTTCGGATACTGCGTTTTGCCCGCGCCGCGCGCGGACTGAGACTGGTGCGAATCGTCGGCACGGCGAACCGTAGCATGAACGCGCTGAGGGCGAGCTTGGGACGCCGAGGCTTGGGATACGTGCTCATGCTCACTGCGTTTGTCGCAGTGCTTGGGGCTGGCGGCATGCTCGCCTTCGAACCGGCAGCGGAGGTGGAAGGCGGTTTTGCCAATTACGGAGATGCCCTGTGGTGGACAGGCATGTTGCTCACCTCTCTTGGCTCGGAGTTCTGGCCCAAAACGGCGGAAGGCCGCCTCTTATGCTTTCTCCTCTCGCTCTACGGTTTCGCGGTGTTCGGCTACATCACCGCAAGCTTTGCTTCATTCTTCGTTGGACGCGACGCTGTCGCGCCGGAGGCGGAAGTGGCCGGTGCGCAAGACATTGCCGCGTTACGAGGCGAAATCGCGCTGCTTCGTCGTGAATTGAGTGATCATTAACTGCTTCTTGACTGGTTCTGCGGAATTCGAATTAAGATTCCCAACACCCAGTCAAGCCAGCCACCGCCCTGGAAGTACATCCGGCCGGGGCAGGACGGTCCATTGTGAGTGACACATGATGGGCGATTGCGGACGACAGCCGCGAGAGTACGCAAGATGGTCCAGCCGCTGCGACTTTGATCTTAAAATAATGGCTCAGCCAACTCATAGCCCAGACAATGGCCGCGGAGAAAGCGCGCGCGCGCCTCCCATCGCCGCAGCATTAGTGTTGGCAGGATCGGCGTGCGGCGGGGGTTTTCTATTTCGTTGTCTCGGGTGGCAGCACCATTTCCGCGATTGTCCGGAGCCCCGGGCGCGGCCCCCCATGCCCGGCGGGTTTTGTGGCGGCCCCCCTCCATGCTGGGCGATGCGACTTTCGGGAGGGGGTGGCCGGGCGAATACAAGCTTTCATCTATTCCCAACGACAAGGTCCATTTGAATGATGAGGAGGCATATGAGGTCCGCTCCATGAAGGACCTTCTGAACAGGCTCCAAAGCTGAGAGACGATGCTGAGGATTGCGTCCTCATTACAGGCTCGCCACCGACCCGCACCAGCGCCAGGCATTCGCCAAGCTCGCCGAAGACTCAGAGCGATGAACCTAACGCTGGAGACGAGCATCAAAGAAGCAAGGGACGATACCTCTGCCCAAAGCTGAAACGCATTGCTTATTCGATGACAATGAACGTCGACGTGATCAGGCGTCTGTTTAGAGCAATGAATAGCCAGGTCGAATCTGCCATCCCTGCCCGGCATCTTCCCCGGCTTACTCTGCCCCGAGCGTGCGCAACGCGGCCGTTGAGCGCGAGATCGTCCGGTCGCGCTGGAGCTTGCGACCGTCGCCGGTTGATTAGGAAGCCGCCTCACTGACATTAGCCCGGCCGTCTTCCCCCCGGGTGTTATGGGGGGCTGCGCCCACTTGACCTGGCGCATGCCTCTTCAGCGTTTCGAGCTCTTAAACTGCACGAACAGGTCCAGACTTTTGGCGAGTAGCGGCAAGGGGAGTGGCTTGCCCACAGTTCCCTAGCGATATCGTGTCGAATTGACCAGAAGTCTGCTCCCGACCGGTCACGAAAATCGATGGATCCCTCGCACAAGAAGCCATCCCGCCGCCGCAGGACCAGTAGGACCGTCACTGACGTCGATGTCCATCAAAGCGCAATCCAACTCGAGCTCATCGGCGGAGCTTTTAGCTCGGAAAACTACCTAACGAACCTGCAAAGATATAGCCGAGATCCTCGATCATGTGTTCCACATGAAGGACGATGAGCGGATTGTCTTCGAGATAAAATATGCGAAGGGGAGAAGGAGTGTCTGACAAAATTGCAACGCTAGGACATCACTGCTTTGGGCAAAGACGAGAAACCAGTCCGTGTATGCTACATCGCAGGCCATGAGGAGCGAAGATGAGTTTGGGACTTTCTCCGAACAGACCATTTAAAGCGGAACGGATGTACCGAGTTCCATATCCCACCCGGGATGGCTCAACGACGGGTGGCCCTCCGATTTCAATCCAAGATATCATCAGAAGGGGATCCGCGTCAGACGAAAGCTCCCATTTCAAGAGCACGTGCCCGTTCGGTTGGGACAACGCACCATATTTTATCGCGTTTGTCGCCAGTTCATGAAGACAAAGAGCCAAGGTCGTGGCCGCATTCCGCGAAACAAGCACTTCAGGACCGTCAATATGGATGCCGCTCGCATTATCAGATCGGTAGGGCGCGAGCGTTGAATTGACGGCAGCTCCTAACGACACCTCTTCTCCTCCAGCTAAAAAAACCGTCGAATGAACATTAGATAGCGCAGTCAGCCGGCCTCTAAAATCGTTCGAAAGATCTTCGATCGTGGCTGTTCCTCGCCGCGTCATTTCAAAAATCGATATCACGCTGGCGAGAATGTTCTTTACCCGGTGATTGAGTTCAAGTCGAAGTTCCCTTTCCCGTTCAAGATAATCGCGAAGTTCGCGCTGGCGAAACCTGGTCAGGAGCGCAGCCTGGACGCCGCTTATCAGCGCGAGGGCCGCCACCGGTCGTTGGTAGAACGTTTGCCGGGACCGCGGCCAAGCTACACTGAGAGCCGCCTGGATACGTGCTGAGGATGCTGCTCGATCCACTAAGACGATGATGGGAGTTTCGGACCAGTTCGGCTGATCCCTTAAGAACTTCGCGATGGTTGCGATAACATCGGCGTTTAACGCTTCGTGCGTCACGACGATCGCACCGGGCGATTCAGCAAGCATCTCCGCCAAACCGGCGCCGGTCGCCGCCTGCCCACGAATATCGTGCTCTTCGAGCAGTGAGACCGTGTATGAAGCGTCCTTTCGATAAGGTGCGAAGATAAGTACCCAATCGAGGCTCGCGAGTTCTTTTGGATCGGAGCCGTTCACGTCTCAGGTAACGGATTATAAGCCACGACGGAAACGCCTGAGGACGCAATGATGAGTTCGCGAACGTCCAGATCGTGGGGGCCGTGGCGTTTCTTAACAACCGTGATATTGCGCCTTAGCCTGCCCTCGTGCTCCGCTATGCGTAGTAATAGCACCGTATCGCCCAAGAAGCTGACATCAACATCGATCCCAACATTTTGTCCCAGCAGACCATGCTGAGCGACAATTAGTATTGTCAGTACGTCCGACCGAGCGAGGTGCTTCAGAAGAGACTGAATATCCAGTACGGCCTTTTCGCGATGGGGCAGTGAATTCAAATAGCCCGTGAAGCTGTCGATCACCACCACGCGCGTTTTGTTGCGGGTGACGGCGTTCTGGACTATCTGCCCAAACTCACCTGGCGAGATCTCATTGGGGCTGAAATCATAGATAACAAGTTGACCGTCCTTATAAAACTGCCGAAGGTCCATCCCGAGACCCTCCGATCGCCGAAAGAAGGTCTCCAATCGCTCCTCAAACAGAAATAGTGCTACGCCTTCACCGCGTTGCAATGCTGCGGTGGCGTAAAGCGATGACATCGTCGACTTACCGGTTCCGGACTGGCCGATCACCAACGTGATGGTCCCGGACTCCTGTCCCCCGCCAAACATTTCGTCGAGCGCTGCAACGCCGGACTTGATGAGCCGCGGCTTCACAGGGAGGGCGTCCGAGCCCGGCACGATCCTAGGGAAAACTACTACGCCTGCGCCCTCGCGGATGGCCATGTCGTGATAGCCATCAGCGATGGCCACCCCGCGCATTTTACTGACTTCGATGCGCCGCCTGATGGCGCCATAATCTTCGAGCGATTTATGAAGGCGGATAACGCCATGGGCGATTCCTTCGATCTCCTGGCCATCGTGCTGCCAAACCTGGTTTTGCGTATCAAGTAATAGCGCTACTATTTTGCGCTGGGACAGAAAAGCCTTGAAGCCGATGAGCTCGCGTCGGAAACGCGGCGTATCGCCGGTAATCAATCTGATTTCGAGGAGCGAGTCATAGACTAATCTTTGCGGCTTATATTCTTCAATCGCGCTCTCGATTACTTTTCTCGTTTCATCCAGCCGAAGTTCGGCAGTTTGGAAAATCGTTTGATCGGCTGTACCGTTGACTGCTTCGGATGCAGCCAGCTCCTCGATGCGAATCCCGTCGAGAGTCCACCCATGGGATAGCGAGATGGCTTCCAACTCAGCCGCGGTCTGCGAAAGAGTGACATAGATGCAACGCTCGCCTGCCTCTACCCCCGCCCGCAGGAATTGAAGTGCCGCCGTAGTCTTGCCCGAACCAGGATCACCTTGCAAAATGTAGAGGTTCGAAGCCGGCAAGCCGCCTCGGAGGATCTCATCTAGTCCTGCAACGCCGGAACTCACCGTGCTCTGCTTTTTCCCCTCTGCCATTTCGGTCCTTGCATTGGTCTAGGATTTGTAGGCCCTCTACACCAGATCATGGAAGCAAACCAGAAGACATCGGCGCAAGATCGCCAATTTTTGGCGGGCAGTCTCCCGACGCGCGTGGCCGGGAAGTGAGTGTAGGCTGATGGAACAATGAGGAATAACGCCGAAAACGGGCCGGAAGCTGCGCGTGTTGACGGTCGTCGACACGTTCTCTCGCTTCTCGCCGGTGCTAGAACCGCGGTTCAGCTTCCGCGGCGCCGATGTTGTGGAGGTGCTGGAAGAAGTCTGCCGGCAAGTGGGATTCCCGGCGACCATCCGGGTCGATCAAGGCACCGAGTTCGTGTCACGCGATCTGGATCTTTGGGCCTATCAACGAGGCGTCACGCTGGACTTCTCGAGACCAGGTAAACCAACCTGGTGAGGCCCGCCGTCCGACGTGAGGTCGTATTCCATCTGCAGAAGGTCTACGATATTGCAAACGCACTTACCGGCTGTATCGCGAAGAAGGCCTGTCGATCAGGACAAAAACGCCGAAGCGCAAACGGGCCTGGCGCTATCGTTCCGATCGGCCAAAGATCGCCGCCGTGAACCACTGCTGGGCGATGGACTTCATGTCAGATGCGTTATTCAACGGCCGCCCGTTCCGGCTTTTGACCGTTGTCGATTGCCACACCCGAGAATCACTTGCGATCGTGCCGAGAACGAACTTCAGAGCCTTCCAGGTCGTCGAGGTTCTTGAGCGGCTGGCAAGGGAGCGCGGCAAACCAAAGACCATTCGCTGCGACAACGGCCCCGAATTCGCCGGCAAGATGCTCGACCAGTGGGCCTATCACAATGGCGTCGAGATCGACTTCTCGAGACCCGGAAAGCCAACGGACAATGCGTTTTGCGAGGCCTTCAACGGTCGCGTCCGGGCGGAGTGCCTGAATGCCTCATGGTTCCTGTCGATGGCCGACGCTATCGAACGGATCGAGGAATGGAGGTGCCACTACAACAATGATCGGCCCCACACCTCGCTCGGCAACTTGACGCCGAACGAGTTCGCACGACAAACTCAAACAGCCCGAGAAATTGCCTGACATCTGGACCACAAAACGGGGCAGCTCCAAGCCCATCATGCATTAAGACTGAAACCGGACCACCTCATAGGGGCAGACCATCCCGTCTCCGCATCTTGCACACTCGAGAGCAACTCATCCAGTGCAATGATCGCCCTATGTGACTGGGCGATATTCTCGTTGCCAACCCTGATCGCCTCGAAATTGAAGTACGCAACTGCTCCGCTGATGACAAAGAAGATGACCGCAACAGCGAAGCTTATCGCAACCACAGGGTCGAGCCTCAACCCTGTCACGGATGAATCGGGCGAGGACGGTTTCTTCATGCGTTTTTCTCAACATGGCTGGCCGGAACCAGGGATTTCTATCCTGTACAGGACCAACTCAGTGAGCAAAAAAGGCCTAACCGAGAGAGACGTTGGTCGGCCCACCGATTAATCGTTTTCTGGACACGCTCTATAGTTTCGGCCGCGTCTTTTCCGGACTGTCCGTCGTCAGATGATTTGAGACTGAAGGCTTTTCGCGAAGGGAGGCTGTGTTTCATCAGGGTTAGAGTTTAAGCGGCCTGCAAGCGAGCGACATAACGAGGGTTACTACAAGCCGACCTCTTTAGAGAACGAGACCACCGAACAAAGGCCAACGTTGGGGCAGTCGCTTCCCAATATAAAAACCCCGCCGGAGCGGGATCTCTTGATTGTACGAAGTGTGTCAGTTCCTGATAACTGTATCGTTTACTGCAGCAGGGGGAGCGCCCCCATCTGCCCAGTACAAGGCTGACGCCAGCTCGATGACGCCAAGCAATGTTGCGCTGATCAGAATTGCTCCCAAAACAATTCTAATTCTTGTCTCGCCTTTCGCCGGACGGTTCCGAGACTCTGCTGTAGTTGCATCTGCCATGATTTTTCTCTCGCAGTGGGTTGCTCTGCCGAGATATCTAGTAACTGTCGCTGCGTTTACTAGCGCCAGTCTCGGGCACCCCAGCGCGACAGTCGCGACAGTAATCTAGTTGACTCAATACCGGCGATTTTTAAACGGATAAAAGGTGGCCGTAAGCAGGGCACCTCAGGCGTGCAGAAAATCTAGGTGGCATTCGCAGTCGGCTTACCCGCCCTCCGTCACATACCTCAACGCCGGTCTCTCCGAAACGGACCTTAGCAGCTTCAGCGGCTGCCCACCTTATGGGACGATAATCATCGAGCACCGTCTCACAATCAAACAGCGATCCAGCACTGCCCCGGTCTAGCACAGCCGCAATGCTCGTGAGGTGTGCATCAAAGACTCGTGACCGCCACAGCGCATCCTATTGCCCGTCGGAAGCGTCATTAGAATGTCCTTGATCATCGCCGCTCACCACTTGCCGGTGAGCAATGTCCATTCCGGCCAAGCCGGAGGACACGGGCCTTGAAAGCACGTGGCACGCTTACAGCCAGGTGCTTGGGATGAAATGGGTAAAGCCTTCAGATCAAACCAACCGCGAAGGAACACCAGGAGCTGACCTAGCGTTCCCACCAATCCGCTGAGAACAATCTGAAAAAGGTCACCGCGCATCCGACGGCCGAATGGATCGCCAACCAACTGACGGAGGCATGTGGCTGGGAGCAAATCCCTCGTTACCTGATCCTGGATCGCGATGGCGTCTACGGCGAAATATTCGTCCGCCGCGTTCGATCCATCGGCATTCGCGATCGTCCGACGTCCGCTCGCTCACCCTGGCAGGAGGCGTATGCAGAACGGCTGATCGGATCGATCCGCAGGGAATGCGTTGATCATATCGTGGTATTCGGCGAACGCCATCTGCGCCACGTGCTGCGCTCGTACATGAGCTGCTACAACGGCACGCGCACTCACTGATCATTGAACAAGGACGCGCCGATGTCACGCGCCGCCGAGACAGCTGGACGCATTATCTGGCATCCGATCCTGGGCGGACTGCATCATCAATATACCCGGATTTGATTTGCGATAAGGACAGCTGAATTATCAGAGTTGTTTTTCCTTGGATCGGATCATCTCTCATCTTGGTTTGCCGCATTTTTCAGTGGCGAACCGGATCCACTTTGCCGATAAATGCTCTGACGCATCCAGAGGACTAAACGATGCGCCAGTTGAGGGATTGGGCATTGGCTAGATTCCAAGAGATGATGCCACTTTCCACGTCCGGTGCATTAGGCCCACCCCTCAAGACGCCACCCACGAGCCACAAAAAGTGGGACGAATGGCAAGGGAATAAACAGCCGGTCCTCGGGGTTTGGAATTCGGAAATAACTTTGGGGCCGGAGGATCACGTTGTCGCTGCGACTCAGATCGATAATGGCTCGGTTGGGTTGCTCGCGGCGACCCAGATACCGCACCTCGAAAGCCTCGAAGCGAAGCGGGTTAGCCGGAACAAACACACCATCTCCGTTGACGCGTGCTTTGCGGGCGAAGTCGCGCGCTTGCTTGAACGCTGGGGTCGATTCGGCCAGCTTGTTCGCTTCTCCCGGAGAGATCACCGCGTCGAGAAGCGATCTGGCCTTGCGGAACGGATCGACGTTCGGCCAGATGAAGTACGGCAGGGCCGCGCCGCTCTCGAGCATTCGCGCATTGTAGGTCAAAGGCCTCGGGCCCGGATCGGTGGGCGCAGGCTGGTTTCGGTTGATGAACGCAAGGAAGCGGCCAAACGAATCGAAGACCTCAAACTCGAATGACACGAAGTAGGCGAATGTATTCGTGTCTTGCCCAAGGGCCGCCATGTCCGACTGTACCAACGCGGTTAGCGCCTGTTCGGCGTTGCCAGCGTGGAGACGATGGTTCACGCCCGCTCCAGGACCAATCCGGCCGCGCAGGTGCGTGACGAGGGGCTCCTCAAGTTCGAAAGGGCCGAACTGGGGTTGAAACGGATCGGTGGAGGTAGGCCTCCCACTGAGGCGAGCCCAGGTCAATCTGACCGCCCGATCCAGGAACTTCAAACGCCTTTTCGGGTGAGTCGATCCCCAGGAAGCGCACCGAGCCGCTCCCTTGAACGTGAACTCCAATTGTGTCGCCATCCGGGATGGACTGGGGGACCGATTGCGGTTGGCCATGCGGACCTCCCAGGCGCGACATCAGGAGGATCTTCGGCGTCTCTATGGGATTCGCGGCAAGAATGACGCGGTCTCCCAAGACCGTTTCCGAACTCTCCTTCGGCCTCTCGCTCCGCCAGTTCTTGTACGTCACTTCCCATCGGCCGTCGTCGCCGCGTTGAGCCACCCTGACCACAACCGCAGCCGTCCTGATCTCGGCACCTTTCAGAACGGCTTGCCGGAGGTGGATGGTGGCATCGTATTTCGCATGCGTCGGGCAGAGCGGAATGCAGTTGTGATTGCCTTCACAAGCAGGCCGGCCCTGATAGGGGCGAGTGTTCCGCGCCTGCGCCATGGTGAACACTCGCACAGGCAGGCTCTCTCCATCGAGATCCACGCTCAGTTCACCCATCCTTGAGACAAGGATCTTGTCCGAGTAGCTCTTCGGCTGCCCGGGCATCGGGTAAGGAACGCCGTCGCGGGGGGTGAGTTGCTCCCATTCCTCGGCATTGCCGGCAACGCCCAATTCCTCCTCCGCCCTCAGGTACCAGGGCATCAGCTCTTCGTAACTGACAGGCCAATCGGCAACATCCGCGCCGTCGGGATAACTGCCGTCCGGGAAGTAGATCGAGGCCAATCTCAGGTCATTCGGCATCATGCGTGGGGTGTTGCCCCGCCATGCCCACGTGCTTCCCCCAAGCAGGCGCTGGTAGTAGGCCTTGAACGTGCGCAACGAGGTCGCGTCATCGTTCGGATTGGCCGGATCCACCGCGGGCTGATCGAAATACTTCGTGTCATTGGTGCTGGGACTTGGGTAAAATTTGCGACCGACATCGTCGAGATAGGGCGTATTCCAGGACTTCGGTGTCTTGGGATCCCACACCCGGCGGTATTGCTCGCGTTGCGCGCTGCCTATGCCGTTTGATCCGGCCTCAAGGATCAGAACCTTCTTGCCGGCTGCCGCAAGGCGATCCGCGCAGATCGCGCCTGCAACGCCTGAACCCACGATAATGACATCATACTCAGACATGGCATGTTCCCTCGTTTGGGAGTGGCGACTGAGTGGCGGGGATGATCGGTTCACTTGAAGAAGCTGGCAGGCTGTTCGCTCCAGTAGCCGTGCGGCAGGTTCGAATATCCCGAGACAGGCGCTCCGATGAGCGGAAAGATGACCGCTAGCTGGTACTGTCCAAGGCCTCCGCCGAGTTGCGATCGGCTCGTCCCCTTTTCCTTGTCCAGGGCAGCTTGTGGATCATCAATGGTGGAAAGGAACCAGATCTTGGCGATCTGCCTGGCCGCCAGCCGGAGGGCAAGCGCAGCGTCCCCGGTCTTGCCGAGTTCGGCAGCAAGCTTGCTTGCCGCATCGGGCTGACTGGGATCAAGGCGTACCCACAGTTGCAGGAGGCGAACGAGCTCCGTCGGATAGGCGGCGCGCACACGATCGTAGAAAATTTCATAGAGCGGCTGCTTCTCGCCCGTGGGCAGTGTCTGCTCGATCCGGGCCGGGAGATCATTCTCCAACACCCCTGTGATTGCGACCGAGATTGACAGAAATGCTCGCAGGCTCACCTCGCGACCAACGGGCTTGGTGCTCCCGGCCGTTTCGCCGATCCTTGTGGGGATTTCCACGTCGGGCGCAGGAGCCTCGTTCCAATATGTCGTTCCCGACGGGCGAGCTTGTGCGGTGCCGAGCGGCTGATCGTCTGCCATATGGGTTCCCCTTAGGGTCAACGCCAAAACAAACGCTCGGACGTCGGACGCAAGACGGTCCGACATCATGTCCTATCAACTATCCAGCCGCGAATGATTTGGCCGGCAATAGTAGTGACTTAACAGTGCTACTTATATCACGTTCGCACAGATCTGAACACCCTCTTTTCGATTGACTAACTCATTCTGGGGAGCTTCCAAGTAGCCGCTTTATTGATTGTTCTTGGCGGCGACCTGTGTGTTCCGAAAACCGTCTCTTGCAGCATCGGCTGTAGGCCGCTTAAACTCCAGCCCGGATGAGCCAGATGGGGTATTCGGCTTGAGCCTCATCTTCGACGGTGAGCATGGAGGTGCTGCGCTTCGAGCTGATGATAAACGTGGTCTGTGCGAAGCAGCCACAAGCATCGGGGAAGGAAGCGCAGCATGAAACATTATGCCGGACTTGATCTTTCGATAAAAGATACATCGGTGTGCATCGTCGACGAAGCTGGGAAGCTCTGCCACGAGCTGAAGGTTCCTACCCATCCTGAAGATCTTGTGCGGGCATTGAAGGATCCCGCCTGGCAGATCGTTCGGATCGGGCTTGAAGCTGGGCCATTGTCCCAATGGGTGTTCGAAGGCCTCGCCATGGCGGATTTACCGGCGATCTGCATCGAGACCCGGCACACCAAGGCATTCCTCAAGGCGCAGGTCAACAAAAGCGATCGTAATGATGCTCGCGGCATTGCGCAGATGATGCGGGTTAACCTGTTCCGGCCGGTGCACGTCAAGACGCCGACCAGTCAGAAGCGACGTGCCCTGCTGACCGCTCGCAAGCTACTTCAGGAGAAGGCGATTGCAATTGAGAACGATATCCGTGGCCTGCTGCGCAATTTCGGGCTCAAAGTCGGCGTCGTCGGAACGGTCAAATTCAGGGATAGGATTCACGATCTCCTCGAAGGCATGTCTGATCTGGCCGAGCTCATCGAACCGTTACTGGAGGCCCGCGACAAGTTGCGCGAAGAACATAATCGGCTACATCGGAAGGTTCTGGCGTTGACCCGGCATGATGCCGTTTGCAGCCGCTTGATGACAATACCGGCGTCGGGCCCGTGGTAGCGCTTGCCTTCATCAGCACCATCGACGTGCCGTCACGCTTCCGCAACTCCAAAGCCGTCGGCCCGGCGCTGGGTCTGACACCGGCGCTCCATCAGTCAGGTGAAAGCACGCGGGTGGGCCGCATCTCGCTCTGCGGCGATGGGATGATGCGCACGCTGCTCTACGAAGCGGCCCAGGTGATGCTAACCCGCGTCAAGAAATGGTCCTGGCTGAAAGCGTGGGCAATGAACGTTGCCAAACGGCGCGGCCAGCAGAAAGCTATCGTCGCTTTGGCGCGCCGCCTTGCTGTCGTCATGCACCGGATATGGATCGACGACACCAAGTTCCATTGGACAAGGGAGGTCGCCCAAACAGCCATCTGAATCAGTCAGTCAGTAAAAGTACGGTTCCGCTCACCGGCGGACGATGTCCCTCGCGGGACGGTGAGTGAAGTGAGTTCGTGGAGGCTCTTGTACCGGCGGCATTGCTGTCAGGACGCGAGTCAGATTGTGCCGCTTCATTCTTTCTGATCCCATACTGGGAGGGCTAACAAGCCAATCCCGAAGAGAAGCGAGGCCCGCGAGAGAGATCAATCGGTGAGACGGAAGGCTCGAAGGCACTTGACCTCAACACGCCGAAAAGAGAAGAGCCTCTCTTCACGAAAAGCCTGATCAGTCTCAAATTACCTGACGACGGACAACCCACGCCCGCTGAGCGCATGCCTGCTGCGGCAATGCTGCGGCTTGAGCTTGAATTGCGAGTGTGTAACGTCCCCCTCGCGATGCGGAGGAAAGGGCCTAG
>NZ_JAVDPZ010000039.1:0-30050 GCF_031453995.1 Nitrobacter vulgaris
TGGTGCCGCATCCCAGACACCATCAGCGATAAAATGATGCAACCGGTCGTAGTCGCCCGGCGCCAGCCGCGCCGCCATCGGTTGGACGCTCTTTCGATCGCCCGGTCCAATTAGCCCCGAAACATACAGCGGACACATCCGCCGCCGGGCCTTGTGACCTAAACGATCCAGAAATGGCTTAAGCCAGCGTCCAAGCTCGTCTTCCCACCTCGACGTCGTCTCAACCATGGTCAGCTCTCCAAAAAGCCGACCACCCATGAATCATTGAAAACGTGATTCGAGAATCCTGTTGAGACGATCCATCTAATAAATCTGCCAAAGTAGTGCTAGTCGAGGGTTCGTTTGCGGGACATCCCAGCTCCGGCGCGGGGATGAACGTTCCTGATCCTCCGATCGGGACGATCCGCGTGTCGTTGGAGATCACGTGTCCGCCTTCTCAAATGGCCGCGAGCATCAACGCGCCAAACATCAGCGCCAGCAGGAGAAGGGAGATGCTTGCCGCAGGCCATTGGCAAAGAGTCTCGTTGCCCTTTTCGACGAGAGTGCCAAAGGCAAGGCAGCCGCGTCGGAATGGACCGACAACTGTCGCGAGGGTGTTCCGGGCGGTCGACGACCCGAGTGCATGCGGCCAGGGGCTGAGGAGGATCGCCAGGATCGCGCCTCCCAGGACAGGGAAAAGCAATTTGGAAAGCGTCCCGAGGCTTGGGAGGTATGATCCTATGTCGTGCGGGATCGGTAGATATGGCCCCCAAGGCACGAGGCCCGACAATAGCGAGCAAAGCGCCAGGACAAGCGGCGCCGCGTCCCGAATGAGCGGCGTGGGGCCAGCCAAGGCGATCGGCTTGTCCGAGGGAGCGAGCGCGTAAGCCAGAACCAGCACGACATAGGCGGCCGTAAACATCCCCCCCGTCTGGAGCACGATTTCCCACCACCACTGGCCGTTGCCCGCGGCAGACCGGAGTAGTAGGTCCTTCGCAAGGGACGCGCCGCTCGGCGGTACGCCCATCAGCGCAATGCCGCTCAGCGCGAAGGTCAGAACACTCAGGGGCAGAGCCCTTGCCGCGCCGCGCAGCCCCATGATGCGATCGTGGCCGAGCGATGCGTAGATCGATCCGACGGCCATGAACATCGCGGCCTTCGCGGTGGCGTGAGAGAAGGCCTGAAGCAGACCGCCAGCCAGGGCGCCACCATTCTGAAAACGGCCGGCGGCATCGAACGCGAGCGGAAACATCAGGAAGAGATACCCGATCTGGGCCAGGGTCGAATAAGCGATCAGGAGCTTGAGGCGTTCCTGCCGCAGCGCCACGACGCTCCCGAACACGATCGCAGCGGCTCCCAGCGCGGCGAGCAACTGTGTGGCGGCGAAGCCAGGCAGGCCAGGCATAACGTTGAACCAGATCCGAACGGCGATGAAGAAAGATCCTTTCACCACTAGGCCGGACAGGATCGCACTGGCGGCCGCCGGCGCGCCGGCGTGGGCAGGCGGCAACCAAAGGTGCAACGGGAATAGCGCGGTCTTGGCCAGAAGACCCGTGGTCATTAACGCGGCTGCGACGAGCAAGATCGGCTCTGCGCTGACGCGACGCGACAACAGCACGATATCGAGCGTGCCGTAGAGACCATAGATGAGTGCCGTGCCCATCAAGTAGAGAACCGAGCCTAGCAACGCGAAGAGCAGATACCGCATCGCGGCGCGCAGCGTCTCGGCGCGGCCGTCGAGTGAAACCAGCGGCACCGCGGCGAATGTCAACAGTTCCAGGGCAACGTAGAGTGTGAAGAGGTCTCCAGCCAGGAAGATCGTGTTCAGCGCCGCCCAGATCGCCAGCAGCAAGATCCAGAACGCGAATGGCGTGCGGGCTTGGGTCGAAGCTGGTGAGAAATCGGGAGCAGCAAAGACAGCGACCCCTGAGATTACGACTGCGGTCGCAGCGAGCATCACTGCCGACAATCCGTCCGCACGCAGCGCTACTCCGAGTGGCGGCGGCCAGGCGCCGAGCAGATAAACGAGGGGGCCGTTGCTCTGCGGAAGCGCGAAGAGGATTGCCATTGCAATCGCCGACGCGAGCGGGACAATCCCGCAGGCGACCAGCTTGACGTAGCGGTCGCCCAAAACGAAGGCCAGCAAGACGCCTGCGATCGGGACGATGATCGACAGCACCAGCAGGAAACCGCTCGTGGTCGTCATGGCGTCAAGCGCAGGGGCGGGAGGCAGCATCAGCCACCGGACGGGTCGGAGCCTCGCCCGGCGAGGCGCCAATGCGTAACGTCGTGGAGCCTGTTGTTTGGAACAACCGCAGCAGCAGCGCGATCGCCAAAGCGGTTGCGGAAAACGCGACGACGACGCCCGTGATCACCAGGGCCTGCGGTACCGGGTCGCTGCCGATGCTCGCCGCAGCACCCCGTCGTCCAACGATGCCGAACAGAAGGAATACGCCGCTGCCGAGCAGATTGAAGGCGATGATCTTGCGAAGTGGCTGCGGATTGGTGATCAGGCCATAGAGCCCAAGTCCGACCGCGGCTGCGGCACACAATCCGAACACGGTCACTGCGCTCATGGCTTCGCATTCCGTTCCGGCGCGCCAGCAAGCAGCAGGCCGAGGGTTGCTGCGATCGTCAGGATCATCGCGACCTCGATTCCAAGGATCAGTGGCTTGGCCATCGACGGCGGATAAGAAAGGAATGCGGTGCCGAACCAGAGTCCCCCAAGGCCGACGACCAGGAACAGGCTTGGCCCGGCAATAAGGATGAACCGTAGCCATCGGCGGCTTACAGGTGGCGTGTCGATTAGCCCGGCCATGATGACCAGCAGCCACATGGACGCGAGAATCGCGCCACCCTGGAAAGCTCCGCCGGGATGGTTGGCACCGGTCCAGAAGATATGGATTCCGACGACAATGCCGACCGGCGGTAACAGGCGCGCGAGAAACGCGAGGATGCCACGCGGATCCGCCTGGTGACGCGGCCCAGGATGGCCTCCCCAGGCGATGTCAGGTGCAAGCGACCAGACGCCGATGATGGCCAGCAAGAGCACGACTTTCTCGAGCATGGTATCCATGGCGCGAAACGCCATCAGCACGTTGGTGACAGGGTTGGTCAGACTCGTCGCCCAGGAATTAGCTAGAGCGGTTGGCGCAAGCGTTGGAGCGGGATCGGGTAGGAGCAGGACCGCTCCGGCCAGCGCAGCGGCCGTGAGCCCCGATAACACAGCCGCGCTCACGCGCAGCAGTTTGCCCGGCGCTTCCCCTGCCACCAGGTCGGCATTCCGCAACCGGGCGGCCGCGCCCAACAGCAATACGCCGCCGAGCCCTCCGCCGATCGCGGCCTCAGTCAGCGCCACGTCGACGGCTTCAAGCCGTACCCAGATCAGTGCGACCAGCAGTCCGTAAGTGACGAAACCCACCGTCGCCGAAAAGGTCTCGCGCACGGCGATGGTCCAGATGCCGAGCCCCAGCACCACCGCGGCGAGCAGGATCTCGAAGATGGTCGTGATGCTCATCTGTGCGATTCGCCTTGGCGCGCAGCGCGCGCGATCAGCTGCGAGACCGTCGCACCCGCGAGCAGCACGAGTAACCAGATGCTGACCAGTTTCAACCCGTCGCGAACACTCCCTGCCTGCGGTAGCAACCCGAGCACAACGAGGCCAAGGCCGAGATTATCCGCTTTGGTAAGCGCGTGGAGACGCGTCAGCGTATCGGGAAAGCGAAGCAGGCCGATTGTGCCGGCCAAAAAGAAGAACGCGCCCGCCGTCACCGCCGCCACCGTCATCATGTCGAGTACGACGCTCATTCATCCTCCGTCGATGCGGCGCCATCGGCTTCGAAGCGGGAGAGCCCCTTCTTAACGAACGCGATGGATGCGAAGGTGGCGAGAAGCGCCAAGGTCAGCGCTACGTCGATTGCCGCCGGTACGGCGGTGATGGTGCCGAGCAGCAGCAACGTTGCAATACCTCCGGTCCCGATCAGTTGCGTCGCCATCATGCGGTCAGCATCTCCCGGCCCGCGCAGAATCGACACCAGCCCGAGCGCCAGCAAGGCCAGAATGAAGCCGACCGCGGCAGTCAGGAACTCAGTCATTGTAGAGCGCTCGAACCAAGGCCGCTTCCTCCGCAGCAAGCTCTGCAGCCACGGGCTGTTCAACGTCGAGGCAGTGATAGATGAGCTGTCCGTCCTCATCTCCGGCCGGAACCGTGCCGGGCAGCAGGCTGGTAAGCGTTGTAAATACGTTGCGGCGCATGCCACGCGGCAGGCTGGTTGGATAGCCGACAAATCCCGGGCGCAGGGGCAGCCGGGGATCGAGGGCGCGCCTTGCCACGTCCGCTCCGGCCACGATGGAATGGTACAGGAAGAGCACTGCCAGTTGGAAGATGGCGCCAAGCGAGCGCCGCGATGTGCCGGGCTCGAGCAGTCGCAAGCTCGTCCAGGTCGCGGCGGTGACCGCGACGATCGCGGCAGGAATGTCTGCAGGATCAGCTCCCGCAAGCACGAGCCAGAGGCAGAGGAACCATGCCGCTCGGAAAGCCGCGTGTAACCCCATGCGTCTTCAGCTCCATTTCCGGCGTCTCGGTGATCGCGTCGACCCAGTGGTCTCAGCACTCGGCGTCAAAGTTACGTCGAGTGACCTCGCGACCTTAACACCAGCCTGGGTCAATATCCCATCTGGACCTTTGCCCACTATGCGCCATCGATTGGAAGGAGGGATATCAGGTGATTGCCTGATCAAGCCTCAGGAATTTCCTAGACCCTGATGCCTTGCGGGTGCGCGTCAGCGTCCGATGACCTGCGTCCCGCGGCTGACCACGATTGCATCCGGTGCCATCGGTAGATTTACCAATGGGCGAGGTCGTTCATTTCGGGAAGACTACCGGCAAACTGCCGCGGAAAGTACCGCGGATGCCGTCGGGCCTCGGGAGACCGCATGGCATGTTTCCGGAACCGGAAGGGCTCATCATGGTTACGCGCGGCGCTCGAACGATCCCCTACCAAATCCCGACGATGGCACTCGTGGTAGCAACATGTGCGTTGACGCTGGGAGCCTGCGGGAGAGAAGAGGCTAAGAATGACACACCCGCTCCGCGAATAGTGCGCACGTCGACCGTGGAAAAGCGCAAGGTCACGACACCCCTGACGTTTTCCGGACGGATCGAAGCTGAGGATGAAGTGAACATTGCATTCCGAATCTCCGGGCGGCTGCTGAACAACGAGACCAAGATTGGCGACAGGGTCAAAGCAGGCCAGGTGCTGGCGCGATTGGAGCCGCAGAACGAGCTGAATGGGCTCCGTCAGGCCCAGGCAGCTCTTGCTGCGGCCCAGGGGCAATTGACGCAGGCGCGCAATCACTTCAACCGTCAGGAGACGCTCCTGGCGCAGGGCTGGACAACGCGTGCCAATTTCGATGTTGCGACCCAGGCGCAGCAAACCGCGCAATCGCAGGTTGACGCGGCGGAAGCGCAACTAAGTGCCGCGCATGATCTCGTTAGCTTCACCGAACTGACGGCCGATGCGCCCGGCGTGATAACCGCAACCGGCCCGGGGGCTGGCGAGGTGGTCCAGGTCGGGCAGATGATTGCGAGGATCGCGCGGCAAGACGGCCGCGATGCGGTCTTCGACGTCCCCTCTCAATTGGTCAGGTCGGCATCCGCCGATCCGGAGGTCGAAGTCAGCCTGGCTGATGATCCGACAATAAACGCGAAAGGGCGCATTCGGGAGATCGCCGCGCAGGCCAACGCCATGACGCGGACCTTCGAGGTCAGGGTCGGTCTAACTGACCCCCCGCCGGCGATGCGGCTGGGCGCGACGGTCGTCGGGCGAGTGAGCACGAGTGCGGGGCCGATGATCGATATTCCATCGTCCGCCCTGACCAGGATGAACCAGCGCCCCGCAGTATGGATCGTCGATCCGGCTACCAATACCGTCGCGGTGCGCAACGTGGACGTGCTTCGGTTCGATGAAGCTCAAGTGGTCATTTCTCAGGGGCTTGATACCGGTGAGATCGTCGTCACCGCCGGCGTCCAGGCGCTTCATCCGGGTCAGAAGGTCCGCGTTCTCGGGTCAGAGCAATGAACAGAATCAATCTTTCTGATTGGGCGCTGAAGCACCGCTCGCTTGTCGTCTACATGATGATCATCGCGGTGGTTGCCGGTGCGCTGTCCTATTTCAAGCTGGGCCGCAACGAGGATCCCGCCTTCATCATCAAGACCATGGTCGTCCAGGCCGCCTGGCCCGGCGCATCCGTGGAAGACACCATGAAGCAGGTGACAGAGCGTCTCGAACGTCGCCTGCAGGAGACACCGCATCTCGACTTCCTGCGAAGCTTCACGAGAGCGGGGATCTCGACCGTCTTCGTGAATCTGAACGGGAGCGCAAACGCGAAAGAGGTCGCCGACACCTGGTACCACGTGCGCAAGTCGATCGGTGACATGCGTCATACGCTACCCGCCGGTGTGATCGGGCCCGGGTTCAATGACGAATTCGGCGATACATTCGGCATCATCTACGGCTTTACCAGCGACGGATTTTCCCAGCGTGAGCTGCGCGACCAGGTCGAGGATATCCGCTCAAAGCTGCTTCTCGTGCCTGACGTATCGAAGATCGAGCTCTTGGGCGAGCAGGACGAGGTGATCTTCGTCGAGTACTCTACCAAAGAGCTTGCGGCCCTCGGAGTCGATCGGTCCGCCCTCATTGCGGCGCTCCAGTCGCAAAACATCGTGCGTCCTGCGGGAACGATCGAGACGAGTGCGGAAAGCATCTCGATTCGTGTGTCGGGCAGCTTCCAGTCCGAGCATGACATAGCCGACATCAACTTCTCCGCGGGCGGGCGCATGCTTCGCTTGAGCGATATTGCGCGGGTGCGGCGCGGATACACCGACCCGCCCCATCCGATGTTTCGGGTCAACGGTAAGTCGGCAATAGGGCTCGCAATCGCCATGCGAGATGGCGGGGATGTCCTTGCGCTTGGTGCCAACGTCACAAAGGCAATGGCGCAGATCACTGCAGAGCTCCCGATCGGAATCGAGCCAAGCCTGGTCGCGGACCAGCCCGTCGTGGTCGACCACGCCATCCGCGAGTTCATGGTCTCGCTGATTCAGGCGATCGCCATCATTATGGTCGTGAGCTTCATCAGCCTCGGCGTGCGACCGGGCTTGATCATCGCGCTCGCCATACCGTTCACGCTGGCGATCGTGTTTCCGATCATGGGCCTGCTCAGCATCGACATGCAGCGAATATCGCTTGGCGCGCTGATCATTGCGCTTGCATTGCTGGTCGACGATGCGATGACGACGACCGACGCGACGCTCACCAAACTGGCGGAGGGCGCCAGCAAGATCGAGGCGGCAACCTTCGCGTACAGGACCCATGCGATGGCGATGCTCGCGGGCACGCTGGTGACGATCGCGGGCTTCATCCCGGTGGGCTTTGCGGCAAGCTCGGCCGGCGAATACACATTCTCGCTCTTCGCCGTGGTTACGATCGCGCTGCTGGTGTCCTGGTTCGTTGCGGTCATCTTCACGCCACTGCTTGGCGCTGCGATCCTCGTTCCGCCCAAGCAGAGCAGGTCGGCGGATCAGGGCAGGATCTTCGGTATGTACCGGAGCTTCCTGACGTTCGCGATGCGCGCCAAGTGGCTGACGATCGCGATGTCGGTGGCGCTCTTCGTTGCCTCCGTCCTCGCGATGCCATTGATCCCGCGGCAGTTCTTTCCGTCGTCGGATCGTCCGGAACTGCTGGTCGATGTCAGCCTGCCGCAGAACGCTTCGATCTACGCGAGCGAGGCTGCCGCGAAGCGCCTGGATGCCGTGCTTGCGGCCGATCCCGATGTGGCGCGATGGAGCACTTATGTCGGACGCGGCGCCATTCGCTTCTATCTGCCCCTCAACGTCCAGCTCCCGAACGACTTCTTCACGCAGACCGTGGTGATCGCGAAGGACGTTGCCGCACGGGAACGCTTGCATTCCAAGCTCGAAAAGCTGCTGGCGCAGGAATTCCCTAAGGCCATTGCGTTCGTTTCGCCGCTCGAGCTTGGACCACCGGTTGGATGGCCGATCCAGTATCGGGTCAGTGGGCCCGACGTGGAACGGATACGCGAGATTGCGCTCAAGGTTGGACAGATCGTTGCGTCCAGTCCGGACACCAAGCAGATGAATTTCGACTGGATGGAGCCCGATCGGCAGGTGCGGATCCGCGTCGACCAGAACGAAGCGCGTCTTCTCGGTCTCAGCTCGCAGGCGATCGCGACCGTCCTGAACGCAGTCATCACGGGCACACCCATCACCCAGGTCCGCGACGATATCTATCTGGTCAACGTGGTGGCGCGCGCGACCGACGAGCAGAGGGTTTCGCTTGATGGCCTACGCAATCTGCAAGTGGCGTTGCCAGGCGGACAAACCGTTCCTCTCAGCCAGTTTGCTTCCTTTGAATATGACCAGGAGTTCCCACTCATCTGGCGGCGGGACCGCATCCCGACCCTGACGGTCCAGGCTGCGATCATCGGCGACAAGTTGCCGGAAAGCATCGTCACGTCGTTGTCGCCGGCGATCGAGAACTTCAAGAAGACGCTGCCTCAGCCCTACAACGTGGTCGTGGGCGGCACGGTTGAGGAGAGCCAGAAGTCGCAGGCATCCGTGCTAGCCGTGGTGCCCGTGATGCTGTTCGTCATGTTTACGGTCCTCATGGTGCAGCTCCAGAGCTTTCCGAGACTGTTCATGGTTCTGAGCGTGGCGCCGCTCGGCCTAATCGGTGTCGTTGCAGCGTTGATGCTGTCCGGCAGGCCACTAGGCTTTGTCGCGATTCTCGGTGTGCTCGCGCTTCTCGGCATGATCAGCAAGAACGCGGTTATTCTAATCGGTCAGATCGACGCCGAACGCACCATGGGCAAGTCGCCGTGGGAGGCAGCGGTTGACGCCAGCAGCTCCCGGTTTCGGCCGATCATGTTGACCGCCGTATCGACCGTGCTTGGCATGATTCCAATCGCGCCGACGGTGTTCTGGGGACCGATGGCATTCGCGATCATGGGCGGCTTGCTGGTTGCAACGGTCCTGACGCTCGTGTTCTTGCCGACGCTTTATGTCGCGTGGTTCGGCGCGCCCGAGAGGACCGACAATCCCGCATCGCGCAAACCGCAGGAAGGATGAGCACCAGCGCGTGCGCCTCGCACTGGAAAGACTCGGTATCCAAACTGTGGACCGCCTGCACGTTGTGATCGCGCAGTCGGTGAGGGATTTGTAGGGAGCAGCCAAGGCGGAGACAGAGATGACCAAGCGTAAGACGAAGAAGGAGGCTTCCGAAAACCCGGTTGCGGCAGAACCGTTGGTGTCGGCGGCGCGACCCGAATCGGCGCAGAAGCTCTCCCGCGATGCGTATGAAAAAACGCTGAAGCTCCTTCAGGGCGAGTTGGTGAAGCTTCAGAATTGGGTGAGGAAGAGCGGCGAGCGCATCGTGGTGGTGTTCGAGGGCCGCGACGCTGCCGGCAAGGGCGGCGTCATCAAGGCGCTGACCGAGCGCGTGAGCCCGCGGACATTTTGCGTAGTAGCTCTGCCCGCGCCGACCGAGCGGGAGAAGAGCGAGATCTATCTCCAGCGTTATATTCGGCATTTCCCCGCAGCCGGCGAGATCACGATCTTTGACCGCAGCTGGTATAATCGGGCGGGTGTCGAGCGGGTGTTGGGCTTCTGCACAGACGAGCAGTATGAGCGCTTTTTGCGCATATGCCCCGCCTGGGAGCGTGACTTCGTTGAATCCGGTTTGCGTCTCGTCAAATATTGGCTGGAGGTCGGCCCGGACGAGCAGACGAAACGCTTCAAGGCACGCGTCACTGATCCGAGAAAGACCTGGAAGCTCAGCCCTATGGATCTCGAATCCCACAGGCGATGGTACGATTATTCGCGCGCCCGCGATGCGATGTTCGCGGCCACCGACACGCCGCAAGCCCGCTGGCATGTGGTGGACGCCGACGACAAGCGCCGTGCGCGGCTCAATATTATCGCGCACTTTCTCAGCCTTATGCCTTACGAGGAGATGGAGCTCGGGAAGGTCAGGCTGCCAAAGCGGCAGAAGTCAAATGGATACGACGAGCCCGACCTCAGCCGCATGAAGATCAAGAAGAAATTCTGAAGAGGAGCCTTTGCGAGTCAGTACCATATTTGACCCCTTTTTTCCCGGAGACTTCTAGGAGTCATCAGCCATGTCCGGTATCGACGATCTCATCCCGAGTGCGACGCAAATTCGGAAGGAAGCTGCCCTCAAAGAGGCCAAAAAGGCAGTAGAACGCTCGCCGTGCGACCGCCTCGAAGGCTTTGCCCTGGTTCGTGGTGCCCGCCGACAGCAAATGATTCACGCGTCTCGTCGTTGCCACCGCCGTCGAGGTCGTGGACGATCTCAACCTCGAATACCCCAACGTCTCGCCGGAGTAGATGAAGGATTTTGCCGTGGCGCGGATGGAACTCAAGCAACAAAAATAGGCGCGGTCCATCCATGTTGACCGCGATTGCCATTCTTGGGGGTGTCGGACTGTTCCTGCTCGGCATGACTGTCATGACCGATGGATTGAAGGCGCTGGCAGGATCCTCCTTGCGAACCGTGCTTGGCAAAGCGGCGGCTACACCGCTCTCGGGCGCCTTCTGGGGCGGAATCATAACCCTGCTGGTGCAGTCGTCGAGCGCGGTGACCATGACGACGATCGGTCTCGTCAACGCCGGGCTGCTGACCTTCCCGCAAGGGCTTGGCCTGGTGTTCGGCGCCAATGTCGGCACAACCGGCACGGGCTGGCTGGTGGCACTGATCGGTGTGCGCGTCTCGCTTTCGGCCTACGCGCTGCCGTTGATCTTCGTCGGCGCTCTGACCAAGCTGCTGGCCAGCGGACGGATCGCGTCGGCAGGCAGCGCGCTCGCAGGCTTCGCACTGGTGCTTTATGGACTGACCACACTCCAGCAGGGCATGGGCGGCCTTGCAGAGAGCCTGCACCCGTCCGACCTCCCGGCAGTGATCGGCATGCCGGGGATCAGTTGGGCGGCCGGTTGGGGAGGCCTTTTCATCCTGATCGTTGTCGGCCTCGCCATGACAGCGGTCATGCAGTCCTCCACGGCAGCCATCGCCGTCACCATCGCGGCCTTCTACGCCGGGGCGGTGAGCCTGGAACAGGGCATCGCTCTGATCATCGGGCAGAACATCGGAACGGCGACGAGTTCGGCTATGGCCGCGCTCGGCGCGAACGTGACGGCCAAACGTCTCGCCCTCGCTTATGTGCTGTTCAAGCTCATCGCGGCACTTATCGCAATCCTCGCCTTCCCGCTGACGGTGGCGTTGATGACGCGCTTTAACTCGTCTGTCGATGGGACGACGCTCCTTGCCGCCTACCACACCGCCTACAACGTCGTCGGCGTTGCGGTGCTGCTCCCCGCAACGCAGTGGTTTACGCGCGTCGTGGAACGGCTCTTGCCGTCGAAGGAAACCGCGCTGGAGTGCGCGCTGGATCCGAGCGCGCTCTCCAATCCGGTGATCGCCGTCGAGACCGCCCGGCGCGTCGTGGCGGATATCCTTGGGACAACGGCCGCTTCGGCCGCCTCCGGCGGAACCCCGCAGGGTATCGCGGCGGCGGCCGCCACGCTTGAGCAGGTTCGGGAATTCCTTTCGGGTATGAACGATCCGCCCCAGACGGAAGCCGAGCGGCACCGCATGACGAGCACCTTGCACGCGCTCGAGCACGCCTCGCGGCTTATCGAGATTCTCGGGGACAGCGAGCCCGCAGGGACAGGGCCTAGAGCCTCGCATGATCCGCGCGCGACCGCGCTTTGCAAGCAGGCAATGCGGGCCACGCAGACGATAAGCGCATCCATCACCGCCGAATCCGCTCTCACCGTGCAGGCAGAGCCGATCGGATGGGCGGCGTCGGCCGAGGTCGCCGCAGCTCTTGCCGAGGCCGAAAAGGCGTCGACCGCGCTTGACGCCATGCAGCGCGATCACCGCGCCGCCACCCTCGCCGCCGTGGCGCCGGGCGAACTGACCGCAACCGAAGCCTTCACCCGGATTGACGCCGCGCGCCGGATCGACCGGATCGTACACCACGCCTGGCGCTCGGCGTCACATCTTCTCGGCCGTGCCGGCCCTCGAGCGAAGGCAACGGCCTGAGCCGCGCGAGGCTTCCACACCAGAACACATCGCAACCGGAGAAAACCAGCATGCACTCAGGCGATGTCACGTTTTTAGGGACAGCATCGATGCCGTGGCACGCGATGCCGGCCGAGGAGGTCGAAAGGCAACTGCGTGTCGACCGCGCGCTTGGCCTTGATGCGGCCGAGACAGCCGTACGGAGCCAAGGGCCGAACCGCCTGCCTCAAGGCAAAAAACAGGGACCGCTGATGCGGCTCCTCGCCCAGTTCAACAACATCCTCATCTATGTCCTGCTCGCAGCGGGCTTCGTGAAGCTCATGCTGAGTCTGTGGCTCGACGCTTCCATCATCCTCGCGGTCGTCATTCTCAATGGGCTCCTGGGTTTCCTGCAGGAGGGACGGGCGGAAAGGGCGCTCGATTCCATCCGCAACATGCTCTCCGCTGAGGCCCGCGTGGTGCGCGCCGGAGAAACCCGCGTGATCCCGGCGGAGGATCTCGTTCCGGGCGATGTCGTGCTTCTGGAATCGGGCGACAGGATTCCGGCGGACATGCGCCTTCTCGACGCCAAGAATCTTCGCACGGAGGAAGCGGCGCTGACGGGCGAATCCGTTCCTGCCGAGAAGGTCACCACACCGGTCGCCGCCAAGGCGACCGTCGGGGATCGCGAGAACATGGCGTTCTCCGGCACCATGGTCGTGTCGGGCCGAGGGACCGGCATCGTCGTGGCGACGGGCGGCGAGACGGAGCTCGGCCGCATCAACCAGATGCTCGCAGACGTGCAGGTGCTCGAAACGCCCCTGCTGCGTCAGATCAAGAAATTCGGCTACGTCATCACCGCAGCTATCGCCGTTGTTGGCGTTCTGCTCTTCGCCTGGGGCCATTGGCTCGGTCATAAGACCTTCGTCGAGCTGTTCCAGGCCGTCGTCGGCATTGCCGTTTCGATGATCCCGGAGGGGCTGCCGGCGCTGATTACTATCACGCTCGCCATTGGCGTACAGCGCATGGCCGAACGCAACGCCATCATCCGTCGTCTTCCGGCGGTCGAAACCCTCGGGTCAGTCTCCCGTATCTGCTCGGACAAGACGGGTACGCTGACGCTGATGGAGATGATGGTGACCTCCGTAGTCACGGCAGGCGAAGCCTATGAAGTCACTGGAGATGGCTACGCGCCCGAGGGTGAGGTCAAGGCGAACGGTCAGCCGGTCGACGACACACCCGAGACGCTGGTGTTGATGGGCCGCGTATCGCTGCTGTGCAACGATGCCGAAATTTTCCAGGACGACGGCAAGTGGAAGGTCGAGGGCGACCCGACCGAGGGCGCGCTCTATCCCTTCGCCGCCAAGCTCGGCATGGACCGTGCGGCGGAAACCGCTGCTGCGCCACGGATCGACGGGATTCCCTTCGAATCCGAACATAAGTTCATGGCCACCTTCAACCGGGGGGCCGGCGGCGAGATGCTGCTCGTGAAGGGCGCGCCGGAGGTGATCCTCGATCACTGCGACCGGCAGCAGACGGCGGACGCTCTGGAGCCCCTCGACCGCGGCCGTTTCATGCGGGAGGGCGATCGGCTTGCCGCGCAGGGCGAGCGCGTGCTGGGGCTCGCCTGGCTGCCCGCCCCCGCCCTGGCCGCAGGCAACCTCAAGGCTGAGGACCTTCCCAGAAATCTAATCCTGCTGGCCTCGTGGGACTGATGGATCCGCCGCGCAAGGAGGCGATCGACGCCGTCAGGGAATGTCACGGCGGCGGCATACGGGTGACGATGATCACCGGCGACCATAAGATCACCGCGGCAGCCATCGCGAAAATGCTCGGCATCGGCGATGGCACGACCGCTGTTGCTGGCACCGAGATCGAGGCCATGAACGATGCGGCCTTGCAGGAGTGTGTGCGCGACGTGGACGTCTTCGCCCGTGCAAGCCCGGAGCACAAGCTACGGCTTGTGAAGGCGATCCAGGCCAACCGACAGATCGTCGCCATGACCGGTGACGGCGTGAATGATGCTCCGGCGCTCAAGAAGGCAGATATCGGCGTGGCCATGGGCATCAAGGGCACCGAGGTAACGAAGGAAGCTGCTGGGATGATTCTCGCCGACGATAATTTCGCCTCGATCTCGGCGGCAGTGAAGGAGGGTCGCACCGTCTACAACAATATCGAGAAGGCGATGCTTTTCCTGCTGCCGACCAATGTCGCCCAGGGCGCGGTGATCGCGGTCGCGATTCTGTTTGCCTTTACCTTGCCGATCACCGCCCCGCAGGTGCTGTGGGTGAACATGGTCACATCCGTCGCCCTCGGACTCGCCATTTCCTTCGAGCCGCATGAGGCGGACGTGATGTTGCGGACCCCGCGCACAATGGATCGGCCGATTGTCACCGGATTCGGGATATGGCGGATTCTTTTCGTTGGCGCGGCGCTCGTGCTCTATACGCTCGCGGCGTTCTTCTGGATGAAGGCGCAGGGCGCCTCTGATCCGTTGGCGCGCACGGTCGCCGTCAACGCCATCACGATGGGGCAGATCTTTTACCTGCTCAACAGCCGCTATTTGCTCGACTCTTCCCTGTCGGTGCGCGCCCATATGGGCAATCCCTATCTTTGGTACGGAATTGGCGTGGTCGTGGTGCTGCAGCTTCTGTTCACCTATGCGCCGCCGTTTCACGCAATCTTCGACACCGAAGCGCTGCCACAGTCCGCCTGGCTTTGGCTGGTTACCGGGGGAATCGTCTTTTTCCTCGTGGTGGAGATCGAGAAGTTCATTGTCAGATCCAGTCCCGCGCTAAGAAAAGCCGCAACGTCTCGTTGACGCATCCCGCAGGCACCTCGCTCGGCAACTTGACGCCGAGCGAGTTCGTACGACTGTGATTTTTCGTGGAATTAGGGGCTCTGACGCATTCTCGCTGCGGCCCAGCATCTGCCGGACGAATTTCAAATATATGACTGGTCGTCAGAGGTTGCAGAGACAGTGGAGGGTTTCCGTTTAGCTTGATCGACCTCAGGTCAAGCTTCATCGTGAATCTGCGATTCCGATCATGATGCAGCAATATTCGATCCACAAGACGGGAAAGCAGTATGTCGTGCAGGCCAAAGGTAAAGACCTCTTGATCTGCGAAAGCCGCCGCGAGGCTGAGCATATCATTTCCGGCGTGGCTACTACCGCTGAAACAAGTGTATCTCAGGCTCGGCCTTTAACAGCCTGGATGGTCATCGAGTTGCAACCTCAACTGGGGTTGCTGCCAATGCCGACGTTCTCGTCAAGGTAGTCTTGGATATCAAGCTGATGTTGGACATTGAGAAGGCGCTCACGGATGCTCTCGATTTCGGAAAGCTTCGAAATCCGCGACCGGTTCAAGATCAGATATTGACCCTATCCGACGAGGCGGACGCTGTCGGTGCCGTCAGGCGAATCCAGGCGGGCTTTCGCGGCCTCAAGGTGGTGAAGTAGCAACGGATCAGCACGACAAAGTCCGCCCGCTGCCGGCTGGGTCGTTATGTGTCGCCTAAATTTGGTCTGATCCGCCACGTATCGTCCAGCTCGGACAGGTTAGCAATCCCCTTTGTCCCACCCCAAAACCGTCGGCGAATCTCCGCGCCGACGGTTTTTGCTTTGGCTGATACGCACTGGGCCCTGAAATCCCCAGCGATAATGAGACGATCGAACCCGTGAAAAGGTTCAAGGCCACACACGCAAGCGCACGAGGCCGTAGCAAAAGACAATGGTATTGCATTGCGCGTTGTCAAACTGCGACAACGTAGCGGCCGGCACAGCGGCTCCTTGTTGAGGTCAGATATGATTGCTATGATCGTAGCAGGATTTCCGAGTGCGGAGCGGCACCATGTACACTCACATTCTCATTTCCACTGACGGCTCCGAACTGGCGCAGAAAGGTGTTGACCATGGCTTGTCGCTGGCCGACGAAAACGGCAGCAAGGTTACAATCATCACTGTGACGGAGCCATTTCCAGTTCCTTCCATCAGCGCAAGCGGATGGGGTATGGCGGGAATGGACCCGGATCGGCTTAAAGATGCCAACACACGGCATGCACAAGCTATCCTTTCCGCAGCGAAAGCGGCGGCGGAAGAAATGGGACTGACGGTCGAGACACTCCATATCCCGAATGCCTTACCGGCCGCAGCTATCGTTGACGCGGCGAAGATGCAGGGGTGCGACCTGATCGTCATGGCCTCCCATGGTTACCGTGGGATCAAGAGGGTCCTTTTGGGCAGCCAGACTGCCGAGGTTGTTGCTACTGCGCATATTCCGGTTCTTGTGGTCCACTAGATCGGCGGCCGGCGACGCACACCCCGCCGATTTCGACGGGGTGCGCAGGTTCGCTACGACCGGGCCAGTGCCACTTTCCGTTTTTCGCGAAGCCGGGTGGCAGTCACCGACCCGGTGGCCTAAGCTGGATGCGTTTGTTTTGACGATTGATCACTGGCTTGATGAGGACATGAAGGTACCGCGCAAGCAGCGCCCTTTCGGTACGACGAAAGGCACCTTACGAGGTTCTCCGTGCACGACAATCATCGACGAGCGGATGTCTCATAAGTGCGACGTCATTATCACACTTGATATCGAACGATTTAATGCCATCTGGAAGTGCTGACTGAAGCATCCAGCGTATCGTGAGGGAGAGAGCATCGCTATTTAAGGGGAAGCAATTGCGCAATTTCTTGCTGTGGTTCTTCCGAAATCGTGAAACGGGCGAGGTCACGATCGTCCAAGCGCCCAATCTCGCTTTGTGGGTGGTCATCGTAGCGGGCGTTCTGCTTTGGATTTGGCCTGAACCTGGCAGCCCACGCTTTGCTTTAGAAATTGTCTTTAGGGGTGGTCTCATCGTTTGGGCAATCGATGAGATTGTCCGCGGGGTAAACCCCTGGCGGCGCTGTCTCGGAGCGGCCGTGTTGATTTATGAGCTCACGACCATTCTATGATCGGTCGTCCGAATGAATTGCAGCCCGCGGTTATCGCGCGTCCAGGGCTTGAGCGACATCCGCGATCAGATCGTCCGGATGCTCGATGCCGATCGAGAGCCGGATTGTGGAATCGAGAATCCCTATCCTCTGCCGGACGTCGGCCGGTACGCCGGAGTGCGTCATGCTCGCGGGCAGGCTTGCGAGCGACTCCGTGCCGCCGAGGCTGACGGCGAGTTTGAAAATCTGCAACGCATTGAGAAATCTGAACGCGGCGGCCTTGCCGCCCACGATGTCGAATGAGAACGTGGAGCCGGCGCCAGTGCATTGCTGCTTATAGAGCCGGCCGGCCGACGAGTTCTCGTCGAGGTGACCGAGGTAGTGTACTTTGGCTACCCCGGCGTGGTCGCGCAGGTAGTCCGCGACGAGCCGCGCGTTCGAGTCGGCTTTCACCATCCGGATGCTCAGTGTCTCCAGTGATCGGCTGAGCATCCAGCAGGAGTGCGCTTCCAACTGTGTGCCGATGGCTCCACGCAAAGCCTTCACGTCCTTGATGACGGTCTTCGAGCCGAGTGCGGCGCCTGCGATGAGGTCAGAATGGCCGCCGACGTATTTGGTCAAGGAGTACAGGGAGATGTCCGCGCCGTGTTCAATGGGCCGCTGAAAAACCGGGCCAAGCAGCGTGTTGTCGCAGGCGACGAGCGGCGTATGACCCTGCGCCTGACCGATCATATCGGCGATGCGACGCACCATAGCGATGTCGACCAGGCCGTTCGTTGGATTCGCAGGCGTCTCGATGAAGATCATGGCTACCCGACCTTTGCGCATGGCATCCTCCGCCGCCGCGCTGACCGAGGCTTCGTCGACCCCATCGGCGAACCCAACCGCGCCGATGGACAAACCCGCAAGCGTCTTGGCGAAGAGGGTCTCGGTCCCGCCATAAAGCGGTTGGGAATGAAGGACCACGTCGCCCGGACGCACGAACGCGAGAATGGTGGTCGCTATCGCGGACATGCCGGATGAAAACAGCGCGCACTTGTCGGCGCCCTCGTAGATAGAGAGCCTGTCTTCGACGATTTCGCTGTTGGGATGGTTGAAGCGCGAATAGACCAAGCCTGCGCCACTTCCCTCGGGCGGCTCGCGACGTCCGGAGACGTAATCGAAGAAGTCCTGTCCGTCCTCGGCGGTCCTGAAGACGAAGGTCGACGTCAGGAAGACGGGGGGCTTGACGGAGCCTTCCGATAATTGCGGATCGTACCCGTAGTTCAGCATCAGCGTTTCCGGATGCAGCTGATGGTTGCCGATGTGGGTCTTCGAAGGAAAGGGCTTTACCATGGACCGTCTCGATTTTTGCATTCACCGGAGTGAGTTTGGCAGAATTTGAGCGGGAGTGCCTGAGAGATTGGCCCCTTTTCCGCGGAGAGCATGCCCCCGTCGCTGTAGCACAGCAAAGCAATGCCTCCCAAAATCATGAGCTCGCCTGAACGCCGGCATAATGGGAGCCGTGTTGAGCCCAGGCGATGCCGAGAGTGGCAAGCGCGACAGAGGGAGCGGCGCCGAACAGTCCCGCAAAGCTCTTCGGTCGAACAACGTCTCCGATGATGACGAACAGCGAGACAAAGAGGCCGCCGGCAATAGATCGAAGAATATATTCGGTCAGGATGTCCGCCCCCGCGAGGTGGCCGAAGCGAGCGCGCCCATGTGAACCGCATGGCCCGACGGAAATGCGTCGAGACTGTCTCCGGACAACGGGATGCCATGGAGATGACCTTATCGATGCCGCAGGAAAATGGCCGCTCCAGAAGATCCTCCAGTCGATCGAAGGGCAGGTCGCGAAGATCATCGCGGTAATCATCAATCATCATCGTCACTAGCCTGACGCTGGCCTTCGGCGACACCTCGGGCGACTTCCGCCGCCGGGGTCGTTAGTGCAGAATGAACAAATTGAAAATGGACTCGCTTTCACTACAGTATTTCGAAACACTCTCAAGGACTGACGCGTGTTGGAGGCGGCTCTGATGGTACGAGCTCCATTTTTAATAATTGTCTTGTTGCTGGCCGGCTTGCTTTCCGGTTGTGACACCAAGCCGGCGGCGAGCACCAATCGTCCTCCGCTGCCATCCGTCACCGTTTCGAAACCAATTCAGAAGTCGATTACCGAATGGGATGAATACACTGGCCGGTTCGAGGCGCTGAAGACAGTCGTTGTTCGTGCACGCGTCTCCGGTTTCATAGATTCTATTCATTTTAAGGACGGTTAGATTGTCAAAGAAGGTGATCTCCTGTTCGTGATCGACCAGCGGCCCTATAAACTCGCGGTCGATCAGGCTAAGTCCGATCTCGAACGTGCGCGAGCCAAGCTTGATATCGCCACGGCCGACGTGGAGCGGGGGACGCCGCTAATCAGCCATCAGACCTTAACCGCGCGTGAGTTCGACACGCGAAGGTCCACGCAGCGCGAGGCCGCAGGCGGAGTTGGCGCGGCAGAAGCTGCGCTCAAACAAGCCGAACTCAACCTCGAATGGAGCGAGGTCCGCGCCCCC
Source organism: Nitrobacter vulgaris (assembly GCF_031453995.1). NCBI lineage: Bacteria > Pseudomonadati > Pseudomonadota > Alphaproteobacteria > Hyphomicrobiales > Nitrobacteraceae > Nitrobacter > Nitrobacter vulgaris. The sequence continues at coordinate 19,551 of NZ_JAVDPZ010000039.1, forward strand.
ATAGCCGGGCGTATTTCCGATCGGCGCGTCGATGCCGGAAATCTAATCACGGGTGGGCAGAGCGGGGCGACGTTGCTGACCGTAATTGTTTCGCTTGATCCCATTCACTTCATATTCGAGGGCAGCGAATCTGATCTTCTGCACTACCTGCGTCTCGCCGCATCCGGAGGGCGACGATCGTCGCGCGACGTGGAGAACCCGGTTGCCGTTCGTCTCGCCGACGAGACTGATTTCAAGCACACGGGCCGAATGGATTTCGTCGATAACGCCATTAACCCGAAGACAGGTACGATTCGCGGTCGTGCCATCTTCGATAACAAGGATGGATTGCTGACGCCTGGTTTTTTTGGACGGCTGCGGCTGTACGGCGGCAACAGCGAAGCATTCCTGATTCCGGATAGCGCGATCGTGTCCGATCAGGCGAGCAAGATCGTATTCGCGGTCGCTGAAGACGGCACGGTTGGCGTCAAGAAAATAGAACTGGGCCCGATCGTCGATGGACTGCGCGTCGTTCGCTCGGGCCTTGCGCCAAATGACCGTATCGTGATCGAAGGTTTAGCCCGCGCGCGGCCCGGACAAAAGGTCGAGGCCGAGGACGGAACGATCAAGGCCGCCGCGAAATAAGCGTCGCTCAGCGCGGGGTGGTGAGGTTCGAATGCGCTTTTCTCATTTCTTCATCGACAGACCAATCTTCGCTAGCGTGCTTTCAATTATCCTGACGCTTGTCGGCGCGATCGCTCTTCGCGCGCTTCCTATTACCGAATATCCTGAAATCGCTCCGCCCACTATCCAGGTGACGGCGACGTATGCTGGCGCCGCGGCAGATATCGCGGCGGATACGGTGGCTTCGCCAATAGAGCAGGAGATCAACGGCGTCGACAACATGATCTATATGGTGTCGCAATCGACGGGCGACGGCACGACACAGATTAACGTAGTCTTCAAACCCGGTACAAATATCGACGACGCGCAGGTCTTGGTGCAGAATCGAGTCTCGATCGCGTTGCCGCGTTTGCCGGAAGAGGTGCAGCGTATCGGCGTAACCGTCAAAAAGAAGTCACCTGACCTGATGATGGTGATTCATTTGATTTCGCCCGATGGCACGCTCGACCAAGCGTATATCTCGAACTACGCGACTATCAATATTAAAGACGTGCTAACCCGGGTCGACGGGGTTGGTGATACGATCGTGTTCGGCGCGCGTGACTATTCCATGCGCATTTGGCTTGATCCGGCCAAAGTGCAATCGCGCGGTTTGACCGCGAGCGATGTGATCACCGCATTGCGCGGCGCTAATATTCAGGTTGCCGCTGGCGCCATCAATCAGCCGCCTGCGAAGTCGCCGGTTGGATTCGAGCTGGCGGTGCAGACATTGGGTCGGCTCTCTAGTCCGGAGCAGTTTAGCGACGTCATTGTCGCGACGGATCAGGACGGCCGGGTGACGCGCGTGCGGGATATCGCCCGTGTGGAACTGGGCGCTTATACTTACACCACGAACGCTTATCTTGACGGCAAGGTCGCAACCGGAGTCGGCATTTACCAGCGTCCCGGCTCAAATGCGCTCAAGACCGCAGCCGCTGTAATCGCGACGATGGACGACCTTGCGAAGAATTTTCCCCCCGGTCTTAGCTACCGCATCGCATACAACACCACCCAATTCATCGAGCAATCAGTTCACGAGGTGATCAAGACCTTGTTCGAAGCACTGGTTCTTGTAGTACTCGTCATCATTCTATTCTTGCAGACCTGGCGCGCCGCGATCATTCCTGTGGTCGCTATTCCGGTGTCGCTGATCGGTACGTTCTTCGTGTTGGCCGCCTTTGGTTTCTCGCTGAATAACCTGACTCTCTTTGGACTTGTCTTGGCTATTGGCATCGTAGTGGACGATGCTATCGTCGTGGTAGAGAACGTCGAACGTTATCTTCGCCAGGGCCTGATCCCGCGTGACGCCGCACACAAAACCATGGATGAAATGGGTGGCGCACTGGTTGCAATTGCCCTGGTTCTTTGCGCTGTATTCATTCCCACCGCATTCATTACTGGCATTTCCGGCGCGTTCTATCGACAGTTCGCTATCACCATTGCGTCTTCCACGATCATCTCGGCCATCGTGTCATTGACGCTATCGCCAGCGCTAGCTGCGCTGTTTCTGCGACCGCATGATCATGAGGAAAAGCCTGGCTTTTGGATGACCTTCGGCCGACCGTTCAATGCCTTCTTTACCGTATTCAACAATGGGTTTGAGAAGCTTTCGAACGGTTACGCGGGATTGACACGACGGATCGTGCGAGTCGTGGCGTTGATGCTCCTAATCTATGTCGGTCTGATTGGCCTGACCTACTTCCAAATGTCCCGCACGCCGTCTGGGTTTATCCCACCGCTGGACCGTGGCTACTTCATCACGGCCATCACTTTGCCGCCGGGATCTAGTCTCGAACGCACCGACGTCGTTATGCGCAAGGCGTCGGACCGTCTCTTATCACGGCCAGGAGTCGCCCACACCGTGACTTTCGCCGGGTTCGACGGCGCGACTTTCACCAACGCTCCCAATTCCGGCGTCATCTTCGTCACTCTCAAGCCTTTTGAAGAACGGGAAAAAGATAAGCTTAAAACTGAAAAGATCCTTGATGATCTGCGCGCGCAGATGCAAGCGTTGCGCGAGGCTTTCGTTCTAGTCATTCCACCACCTTCGGTCCCCGGCATCGGCACGGGCGGCGGCTTTAAACTGTATGTCCAAGATCGCGGCGGTCGCGGTCCCCGTGCGCTTGAGCGAGTCGTCAACGCGATAACTGGCTTGGCCAATAAGACTCCTGGGCTCATTCAGGTCTTTACGTTATTCAACGCCTCGACGCCGCAGGTTTTTGCCGACATCGACCGCACGAAGGCCGAAATGCTCGGTGTGCCGATATCGCGTTTCTTCGACACGCTGTCGACCTATATGGGGTCGACCTATGTCAATGATTTTAACATCCTGGGGCGCACTTATCGGGTGACAGCGCAGGCCGACAACCCATTCCGGCTTTCGACGCGCGATGTGGAAGCCTTACGGACCCGCTCGAACGCGGAGGAAATGGTGCCGCTTGGTGCGGTTGCGACTTTCCGTGACATTACCGGGCCGTACCGCGTCCCGCGCTACAATCTCTTTCCCGCCGCAGAGGTGCAAGGTGCCACGATCCCAGGGTTTTCGACCGGCCAGGCGATCGGTACTATGGAAGATATTCTCGCCAAGAACTTGCCGTCCGGCTTTGGCTTCGAATGGACCGAGATCGCCTTGCAGGAGAAAGTTGCTGGAAATACCGCCGTTGTCGCATTCAGCTTTGCGGTGGTGTTCGTGTTTCTATTGCTGGCCGCGCAATACGAAAGTGTATTGCTGCCACTTGCAGTAATCTTGATTGTGCCGATGTGCCTGCTTGCGGCAGTGACCGGCGTGCTGTTGCGCGGCATGGACAACAACATCCTCACTCAAATCGGCTTTGTGGTGCTCATCGGCCTCTCCTCAAAGAATGCCATTCTCATCGTCGAATTTGCCCGGCAAGCGGAGAATGACGGCGCCAGTCGCTGGGATGCAGCAGTATAGGCGGCGCGTACCCGGCTTCGCCCGATCCTGATGACCTCGATCGCGTTCATCCTTGGCGTCGTACCATTAGTGATCGCCACCGGCGCAGGTGCCGAACTTCGACAGGCTCTCGGGACCGCCGTCTTCTTTGGAATGCTTGGCGTTACGCTGTTTGGCCTCGTGTTCACGCCGTTATTCTATGTTTTGGTACGCTGGATTGCGTCAATTTTCTCCCGCCGCGGTACGGCCGACACGACGCAACATCCTTCATAACCGCGTCGCCGTCATGGCACGTTTACATCGAAACGCCTCGCCGAAGACGTGGAGCGGTTCGGATACAAGGTAGCCGCGACGATTCTCAGCAAGACGCCTCCCTTTTGTTGCAGGAGCGAGCGCGAAGTAGCAGGTGTGTTTTCGACTGTATGGGGTGAGGATTCGACTCATCGATATTACCTCATTCGTTGATTGCTGAAAGCGTCGAACGCCCAACGTCCCGAGCGGCTACCACCTCTAGCTCGTAGCCATCCCCTTTCCCGCCAGCTCCTTTTTCGCGCTTTCGTTCTTAGTCAGGTGCGTCAGACCCATGCCGCGCAGAACGTTTGGAGCCTTGGTGAACTGGATATTGTCATAGCCCACGATCTCGATGCGATTGCCCCAGGGGTCGCGGAAATCGAGAAACGGACCGTCGATCGGCTCGACCCCCGCAGCCTTCAAGGCACCACGCGCCGCCTCTTTGTCGTCGACAACGAGGCCGAAATGCCGACCGTCATCGGCGGACTGTTTGCGTCCCGCCATCAACGCGATGAATTGGTCGCCGAGATCGATGAAGGCCATCGCCTCGCTCTTACCGCGCAATTGAAAGTCGAAGATGCGACTATAGAATTCCAGCGCTTCCTCTATATCACCGACCTCCAGCGCCACGTGGTTGAAACCGATGGCGCGCGGCTTTGTGAAACTAACCATTTAGTCCTCCTCTTGGTCGATCTGCCGCTCCTTGACTGGCCAAGCGAGGTTCGCTGCCGAGCCATAGGCGCTGTCGGCGGCAAGATGCCGGGGCTTGAAGATATCAATTTCGTTGCGCGGTCCAGTAGCCCGAGCATCGCTCATTCCCTCGTGGCCGTTCCATGTCCCGCGGCCAGAAACACTGGAGAGTCGGCCGGAGCCGGAGGCGTATTTATCCTGAACGGTCACCGAAGCGCGAACCGCGCCAGATTTCGCGACGTATCCTCTGAACCTTACGAGATTAGGATGCGTCACAACTCCATTAGAAATATTGACAGTGAAGTTGTAGGTAGGATCGCACGCGCCTCGTTGCGTCACGAAGACGAGGTCCCAAGAACCATCATAAGCCGATCGCGCGTTTGCGGTATGCGACAGGACAACAAAACAGATTGTTGCCATCGCGCGGAGCGAAAGCATCTTCATAATGATTTCTCCCAACGTTAGCGTACTTCTTTAACGAAACTAAGTTCCTTGAACGATTTTCAAAAGGCCTGAATGGCGATGCAGCGGCTTGAGGTGCACCGACCTGCGATTGTTCTGTTGCAGGAAGATCAGGGAGCGAGTGCCGCGACGACGTCCTCAATGTGATGTCTGCGATCTGACTTGGTTCGTCACGGTCGAAACCGCGAGTAAGAACGTCGTGGCGGATGGTCAGGCGGTCGCTGCGAGGCTTGAACCTATGCCACCGGCCTTGCGCTGGTTATCGATGCTGAATGCGCCGGCGCCAAATGCCGCGATCTGCAGAAGCCCGCCCACCATCATCACGTTCTTGAGGAAATGGATCATCTGGTTCTGGTCGGCAAAGTTGTTATGAAACGACACCGCTGCTGCGAGCGAGAACAGGGCAAGAGCAGCGGCGACGGAGCGAGCACGATAGCCGGCGATGAGAAGCAAACCGCCGCCGAGTTCGACGGCTACGGCCACCGCATAGGCAAGCGGCGGAATTGGCAATCCGACGGCGTTGATCATGCCGGTTGTGGCGCTATAGGCACTGAGCTTGCTCAAGCCGCTCATTGCAAAGGGAAGGCCGATCATCAGCCGACCGGCGAAGGGAAGATAGCGGATAATGCTCATGGCAATGACTCCTGTAATTGGAACGTTCTATTAAGTTCGGGCCTGGCGGTCCTGAACTGCCCGCACTGCGCAGCTCGATCTGTGACGGACAACGTCGCGCGGCTCAGGCGGCGGCGACCTCAAGCGCGGGATAATCGGTGTAGCCTTGTGAGGTGCCGCCAAAGAAGGTGGTGTGGTCCGCCTGATTCATCGGCGCATCGCTCTTAAGCCGCGCGACGAAATCAGGATTGGCCAGCACCATCTGGCCGTAAGCCTCAAAGTCGGCCAGTCCCGAAGCCACATCAGCGCCGATTTCCTCGCGCGGGCGTCCGGGTCTGTTCAGGATCAGCGCCTGCTTCCATTGCGCGCGCAGGTCGGCCATCAGCCTATCGTCGCCGTTATGCATGACGTGGATGTAGGCAAGGCCGAGCTTGTTGAGTTGGGCGACGAGATGGCGATAGAGATCGGGGCCGCTCGCTCCCTCGTTGAGTCCGCCGAGGGGTGATCCGGGAGACAGGCGGATGGCCGTCCGGTCGGCGCCGATTTCCTCTGCGATTGCCTTGGCGACTTCGATCGCGAAGCGGGTGCGGTTCTCGATCGAGCCGCCATATTGGTCGGTGCGCGTGTTGGCGTTCGGGGCGAAGAACTGCTGAACGAGGTAGCCGTTGGCGCCGTGGATCTCGACGCCGTCGGCGCCAGCCTCAATGGCCGCGCGCGCCGCGTGACGGAAGTCGGCAACGGTCTGGTGGATGTCTTCAGTAGACAATGCGCGCGGCGCCGGAATCTCCTGCATCCCTGTCGCGGTGAACATCTGCGATGCGGGTGCGATTGCGGATGGCGCAACAGCTTGGCGATGGTGCGGTGTGTTGTCGGGATGCGACATCCGCCCGGCATGCATGAGCTGGATGAAGATTCGACCGCCTTTGTTATGCACGGCCGTTGTCACCTTCTTCCATCCCGCGACATGCGCCGCTGTGTAGATGCCCGGCGTCGTCAGGTAGCCTTGCCCGTCGTCCGAAGGCTGCGTGCCTTCCGCGACGATCAGGCTGACGCCGGCGCGCTGCCCATAATACTCGGCCGCGAGGTCTCCCGGCGTGCCGTCGGGCTTGGCGCGGCTGCGGGTCATCGGGGACATGACCAGACGGTTTTGCAGGACGTAGCGTCCGAGACGGACCGGCGTGAATGTGTGGATGCGAAGTGTCATCGTGTGCTCCTTCGGCTGCTTGGGCAGCAGCGTTGCCTTCACGCACAATATGAGGGATGGCTTATATCGGGTGGAGTCAGTATATTTTGATATTATCTATCGGCTGTACCGATGGAGTGATCGGTGCTTGAAAGCGTGTCGTTCGACCAGTTGCGGATGTTCGTGGCCTCTGCCGATGAAGGCAGCTTTTCGGCCGCAGCGCGCCGCGTGCGAAGAACCCAATCAGCGGTGAGCGAAGCGATTCTGAGTCTGGAGGCTCAGCTTGGCGTCGTGCTGTTCGATCGTGCGGGGCGTTATCCCAGGCTGACGAAGGAAGGCGTTGTCCTGCTGGCGGATGCGCGCGCGGTGATCACCGGCGTCGACGCCATGAAGGCGCGGGCGAAGGGGATTGCTGGCGGACTCGAGGCCGAGTTGACGGCTGCCCTCGACGTGTTTCTGCCGATAAAGGTGATCGCCGAGGCGGCGCGAGAATTTCGTATCCAGTTTCCGGCGACGCCGTTGCGTCTCTATGTCGAGGCGCTCGGTGGCGCGGTGCAGCCGGTTTTGGATGGGCGAGCGAGTTTTGGTGTCGTGGGTTCTCTGCCGACGCTTCCAACCGGTTTGATCAAGGAGCGCCTGTTCGATGTCAAACTGATGATGGTGGCTGCAGCGAGCCATCCTCTTGCATCCTACCGTGGCATCATCCCGAAAGAGGAGTTGGCGCGGCATGTGCAGCTTGTCCTGACGGATCGATCCACGCTCACGGAAGGCCGCAACATCGGCGTGATGTCGCCGTCCACCTGGCGCCTGGCGGACCTCTTTGCGAAACACGCCTTCCTTGTCAGTGGCCTGGGATTTGGGGGCATGCCCCTGCACACCGTGGCAAGGGATATTGCCGAAGGGCGGCTCGCCGAGCTTTCGATTGAAGAGGCACCGCCTGGAGGGCTGCCTCTTCCCATGTTCGCTGTTTATCGGGAAGGCGAACCTCCAGGACCGGCCGGGCGATGGATCATCGAGCATTTAAAGAAATGCTCGGAAGGCGTCGCGGCGAAGGAGGGGCCACGAGCATGCTAAACGGAGCGCGCCGTTAGGGTTGCAGGCTTCTAAATACGAGCTGCTGCCGACTTGTTGGACGGCTGACTGAAATGCATGTTGTTGTGTTAAGGCAGTATCCTATGTGCGCCGGGCGCATCTGGCAGCGAGGATCGCTTCCATCTGCTCGACCAGTTCCGATGCAGCCCTGCGCGTTCCCAGGCGTAGATGGAGACGGCCATCGCCGGCTGCCGTCGGCTCGACCGGTCGTGCCGCGCGGTCGGTGATCGCGCGGGTCAGGCAACCTGACTCCGTCATCACAGGAAACAGACGATGCTTCGCCGTTCCGTCCTTGTAGGTGTCGCTTCCCTGTTGTTGACGGCTGCCCCTCTCGTTGCGGCAGGAGAGACCATGCGTGGAACCTCATTGCTTTTGGCGGCGAGCAAGGATGATGTCGCCGCCATCAAAATACTTCTGGCGGACGGCGTGCAGATCGATGCGCGCGACGACAGCGGAGCGACCGCGCTGCTGGTTGCAACCCACGTCAACAGAATCGAGGCGGCCAGGGCGTTGATCGAGGCTGGCGCCGACGTCAACGCCAAGGATAAAATCGAGGATAGCCCGTATCTCTATGCCGGAGCGCGCGGCCATCTCGACATCCTGAAGATGACTTTGGCGCACGGTGCCGACCTGAAAAGCGTCAATCGCTACGGCGGCACAGCGCTCATACCGGCTTCGGAGCGCGGTCATGTCGAGACGGTGCGCACGCTGATTGAAGCGGGAGTCGATGTTGATCACGTCAACAGGCTCGGTTGGACCGCGCTACTGGAGGCGATCATCCTCGGCGACGGCGGCAAGCGGCACCAGAAGATCGTCGATCTGCTCGTCAAGGCCGGAGCCGATGTCAATCTGGCCGACGGCAAGGGCGTGACACCGCTCCAGCACGCCCGCGCGTACGGCCACGATGCGATCGAGCGGATTCTCGCCGTCGCCGGAGCGCACTGACAAATGAAGGCGCCATGAATGACAGGATGAGCGATGCAGCGAGGTTGTTTCGCCATATCGATGATCGTGGCGCTCGACCACCTAGCCGATCCGGCCGAGGCCGGGGCGCTGTCGGCGCTGATGCAGGGCGGCGGCTTCCTGATCACGGCGCTGCCGCCATGGATCGTCGCGATGCTGCACGATCTCACCGGCAGCTTCATGGCCGGCTGGCTGCTGCACCTCGCTTCAGTCGCCGTTGTTGTCGTTCTGTACTGGCGCATGAATCCGGGAAGCTATGCCGCGGCGATGAGCCTGCCCGCGGTTTCGATAACACTTTTGAACGGTTCGTCGGCGGACAAACCGATGAATAAAAAGACAGCGCGTGCTTAAGTGCGGATTTCCTTGATTGCGGGCACCTTCACCCGCTGACCCTGTGTCGTTCGTTTAATGAAGCCCAAAGTCATGTGTCGAAAATCATCGTGACTTAACTCGAATAAATTCGACACTTTCGATTCAAAGCCGAATAGGTGAAACCGTTCGGAAGGGAAGCGGTACCGCTGGGGGCGGTCACCGCGACCGCGACTGCGCCCGCCGCGTGCGGCGGCGTCGACGCAGTGATCGTGGTGTCATTGACCACGGTGATGCCCGTCGCCGCCGTTCCGCCGAATGTCACCGCCGTTGCGCCCGTGAAGCCGGTGCCGGTGATCGTGACCGAGGTGCCGCCGATCGTCGAGCCGCTGTTCGGTGCGACCGAACTGACCGTCGGCGCGCCGGCATTGATAATGACCGTCACATTGGCGGGGGCCGATGAGAACGGACCCGCTCCTGTCGAACTGTCCGTTGCTCTGACCGTGAAGTTGAAAGTCCCGGCAGCGGTCGGCGCACCGCTTAGCGTACCGTTGCTTTGCAGCGTGGTGCCTGCCGGAAAGGCGTCGGAGGCCAGCGCGCGGCAACTTAACCCGAAAGAAGCTGAAGCGTTGATATGACCTCAAAGGGAAACGCGCCGGCAGAGGGGATCGGTTCTAAGCCCTCCTAGGCGCAACTATTTGAAGCGCATTATCGCTATATCTCGACCTGGGCAACAGCTGGAGCAGCACATAACGCAAGCGCTCCATGGTACAGGCTTTGGAAAAATACCAACCCTGAAGACCGTCGGCACCGAGTTGCTGAAGAAGCGTCGCCTGCTCTTCAGTCTCGATTCCCTCAGCCGTTACGGATTTACCGAGAGCATGGGTGATATCAATAATACCTTTGACAAGGACCAAGTCTTCTCCACTCGCTGGTAGGCTGGAAATGAACCCTCGGTCTATTTTGACACGGTCGATCGGTATGCGCCGGAGATGGGTAAGGGACGCAAAGCCTGTTCCGAAGTCATCGAGCGCGAGTTCGACGCCGGCATCGTGCAGACGTAATAGGCGGTCTTGAAAGCTCTGGAAATTGGTTCCCAGAAATACCTGTTCAACGACCTCGACGCAAAACCGGTCGGGTGAGATGCCGGTCTGGGCCGAAAGTTCGAAAAATCGATCTACAAAGCGGTCGGATCGAAAATCCGCATTGGCCACGTTAATGGCAACGCGGTCCACAGGAAGGCTCAATTCCAGTATGCGTGCCATGTCTTTGAATGCTCGTTCGACAACAAACATTCCGATTTCCGACTCCAGTCCAGGATCATTGATCTCCGGTAGAAATG